>NZ_BACZ01000463.1 GCF_000333375.1 Curtobacterium sp. B18 | reverse complement strand
CGGGCGACGTTCGTCGCGGTGACGAGGAGCCACGGCAGCAGCGACCCGTCGACGAGCCGCACCCGAGCCCGGTTCCGCCAGGCCTCGAGGAACACGATCGCGACCGTGTCGGCCGCGTCCGTGTCGACCGGCACGAGTCGCATGCAGTGTCGCTGCACCCGGTGACGGTGCCGGTCGAACACCCGCCCGAACGCCTCGCCGTCACCCTCGAGCGCCATCGCCCAGTCCCCGCTGTCCATACCCTGCAGTGTCCGGGACGGCCGGATCGGTTCCACCCCGCCGCACCGACCGTCGACGAGTCCGGAACACACCGGACCGCCGACCGGTTGCAGCACGGGCGTGGTCGCACGTGGCGGCGACGTGTCGCCCCGGCGACGACGAGTCGCTCCGGCGACGACGAGAGAGGTGCACCATGTCGATGACCGTCCTGCTCGAGGTCCAGCTCCGGACCGACGTCCCCACCGAGACCGTCGAGGCCGCGATCCGCGAGACCCTCGCCCAGACCGCCGCGTTCGCCGGCAACGAGTCGCTCGAGGTCCTCGTCGACGACGCCGACGCGTCGCGCGTGGTCGTCCTCGAACGGTGGACGACGTCTGCAGACCACGACGCCTACGTCGCGTGGCGCGGCACCCCCGAGGGTGCGGCGAACGCCCTCGCCGCCGTCGTCGCCGCGCCGCCGGTCACCCGGACGTTCGACCGGACCATCACGCTCGACTGACCCCGGGGCGGGCGGTTCCCCGGCCGTGCCCGGGCCGGGCGGTCCCCCGGCCGTGCCCGGGCCGGGCGGTCCCCGGCCGTGCCCGGGGAGGGCGGTCGGCCGGCCGTGCCCGGGGATGGGACGATTGGGGCATGACCGCCACGCTCGTCGCCAAGGGACTCTCCGGCGGGTACGCCGCACGCACCCTCTTCGACGCCCTCGACCTGACCGTCGCCCCCGGGGACGTCATCGGCGTCGTCGGGGTGAACGGCGCCGGCAAGTCCACCCTGCTGCGCCTGCTCGCCGGGGTGGACGAACCGCTCGCCGGCAGTGTGTCGCTCGCACCGACCGACGCGTTCGTCGGCTTCCTGCCGCAGGAGCACGAACGCGTCCCCGGCGAGACCGTCGCCGCGTACATCGCCCGACGGACCGGCTGCGCCGAGGCGACCGCGACGATGGACGCCGCCGCTGCCGCGCTCGGCGATCCCGGCGCCGGGGACGCCGCTGCGGACGCCTACTCGGCGGCGCTCGACCGCTGGCTCGCGGCGGGTGCAGCCGACCTCGACGACCGCATCCCCGTCGTGCTCGCCGACCTCGGCCTGGCCGTCGGCTCCGATGAGGACGGCGTCGGGCCGGAGTCGTTGATGACCGCGCTG
>NZ_BACZ01000464.1 GCF_000333375.1 Curtobacterium sp. B18 | reverse complement strand
AGATCCGCACCCTACGGCTCGAAGACCGCCTGGTGCTCGATGCCGCGTTCGCGCTCTTCCTCCGCGACACCACGCGCCTGCAGGCCGCCGGGCGTCGAGCCGGCAGCGCCGAGGCCTTCCGCCGGGTGCTCGCGCGGACCGCCCTCGCGATGCCGTCGACCCCGCTCGTCGTCCGGGCCCTCGCCGCGGCGGGCGACGACGCCGCGCAACGCGACCGGGTCCGGCTGCTCCTGCAGGTGTTGTTCCGCCAGTCGGAACGCTACCTCGAGCGGGTCGTCATCGAGCACGGGTGGACGAGCGGGAGCGGCGTCGGTCGTGACGCACGGACGTTCTGGAGCGCGGTGTTCGGCGCCACGCTCCTCGCCGACGCCGGGGTCACCGGCGGCCCGTCCGACCTCGACCTCGCCGGGACCGTCTCGATCCGCGAGATCCGCGAGATCCGCTAGATCCGGCGCCTCGCTGGAATCCGGACGGGTCCGGTCACTCGCCGAAGCCGGAACGGACGAGCGTCACCAGGGCGTCGACTGCTTCGGGGGCGTCCTGCCCGGTGCCCTCGATCGTGACGGTGGCCCCCTTCGGCAGCGCGAGCGCCATGATCGCGAGCAGGCTCTTGGCGTCCACCCCGTTCACCCGCACGGCGGCCGCGAACTTCGCGGCCGTCTTCACGAACTCCGCGGCGGGCCGGGCGTGCAGCCCGCTCTCGTTCACGAGTTCCACCGTCTCGGACGCGGCCGCCTCGTCGACGGGCGGCGTCCCGGAGACCGGTGCCGCGCCTCCAGGACCGTCGTCGGACGCACTGGAGGCACGGCTCGCGTCCGTCCCGGAGGCTGCGGCAGACGCGGCAGCGGCCAGGACCGCGTCGACGTCGCCGCCGGTCTGCGCGGCGACCGCCGCGGCGACGGTCCCCTCGACCAGCGGAGCCGGCGAGACGTGCACGCGCGCCCGGGCGTCGTCGTCGAGGAAGTCGAGCGCGGTGTCGGTCGTGAGGTAGGCGGACCCGAGGTCGCACAGCACGACCACGGCGTCGGCCGCACCCAGTTCCTCGATGCCGGCCGTGATCGCTTCGAACGAGGTCCCGATCCCGCCGTCGTCCGTGCCGCCCGCGGCGACCATCGGGACGTCGGCGGCCATCTGCCGGGCGAGCTCGACGGTGCCGGTCGCGATCGACGCGCTGTGCGAGACGACCAGGATGCCGACGCTCACGCGGCGTCCACGGCCGCACGGAGGATGTAGACCGTCGACTGCGCACCCGGGTCACGGTGCCCGACCGCGCGCTCCCCGAGGTAGCTGGCCCGACCCTTGTGGGCGACCAGGGGGTCGGTCGACTCGGCGCCGGTGGCGGCGGCGTCCGCCGCGGCCGCCAGCACCCGCTCCGGTGCCTCGCCGGCTGCTGCGGCGGCGGCCGCGGCGTCGACGGCGGGCGACCAGGCGTCCACCATCGTCTTGTCGCCGACGGCGGCCTTGCCCCGCGACACGATGCCGTCCCGCGCGGCGGTCAGGACCTGGACGAGCGTGTCGGCGTCGAGCTCCGTCTCGTCGCCCGCAGCCTGTGCTCCCTTGAGGTACGCGGTCCCGAAGAGCGGCCCGGCGGCCCCGCCGACCGTCGAGATGAGCTTCGTCGCGACGACCTTGAGCACGGCTCCGGGGGTGTCGAAGGAACCGGCGTCCACGGCCTCGAGCACGGCGCGGAAGCCCCGGTCGAGGTTCTCGCCGTGGTCGCCGTCACCGATCTCGCGGTCGAGCGTGACGAGCTCGGCCCGGTGGTCGTCGATCGTGGCGGCGGTGCGTCGGACCCAGTCGATGGCCCATGCGGTGTCGAGCGCCAATTCGGTGTTCCTTCCTGGAGGGTGGGCGGTGGGTCAACGTCCCCAGCGCAGTGCCGGGGTCTCCACCGGTGCGTCCCAGAGGGCGGTGAGTTCGTCGTCGAGCACCGTGACGGTGAGCGAGAACCCCTGCATCTCGAGGGATGTCACGTAGTCGCCGACCAGGCTACGCGCGACGTCGTGGCCGCGGTCGGTGAGGACCTCGGCGGCGCGTCGGTACACGATGTACAGCTCGGACAGCGGTGTGCCGCCCATGCCGTTCACGAGGAGCAGCAGCTTCGACCCGGCGGGAGCGGCGAGGTCGGTGAGGATCGGTTCGAGCACCCGGTCGACGAGCTCGTCGGCCGGCGCCATCGGGATGCGTTCGCGGCCGGGCTCGCCGTGGATGCCGATGCCGAGTTCGACCTCGTCGTCGGCGAGGGTGAACGACGGCTCGCCGGCGTGCGGGACCGTGCCGGAGGCGAGCGCGAGCCCCATCGAGCGGGTGACGTCGTTGACGTGCCGCGCCACGGCGGCGACGGCGTCGAGGTCGTCGCCGCGCTCGGCTGCGGCGCCGGCGCACTTCTCGACGACGACGGTGCCGGCGACTCCGCGCCGGCCGGCCGTGTAGAGCGAGTCCTGGACGGCGACGTCGTCGTCCACCACGACCGACTCGACCCGGATGTCGTCCATGCCGGCGAGCTCGGCGGCGGTCTCGAAGTTGAGGACGTCCCCGGTGTAGTTCTTCACGATGTGGAGCACGCCAGCTCCCCCGTCGACGGCCTTCGTCGCGGCGACGATCGGGTCCGGGGTGGGGCTCGTGAAGACCGGCCCGGGCACCGCGGCGTCGAGCATGCCGTGTCCGACGAACCCGGCGTGGAGGGGCTCGTGCCCGCTGCCGCCACCGCTGACGATCCCGACCTTGCCCGACACCGGGGCGTCCGCGCGGTGGATGTGGATCGGGTCCTCGACGAGGACGACGTGTCCGGCGTGTGCGCGGGCGAACCCGCGGACGGTTTCGTCGACCACGGCCTGCGGATCGTTGATGAGCTTCTTCATGCTGACCTCCACGGGGTGCGGGCGATCGCGAGGCAGCACCGCCGTCGTCGACCGGAGTGCCCTCAATCTACATCGCCACCCCGGGCGACCGTTCCTGCCGTGTGCACGTTCGTGCACGCCTCCGAGGGGTGCCCACCGACCTGGGATGCGCGAGCGCACACGGTCCGTGCACGTTCGTGCACAATCGCGCACTTCCCTCACCGATGCGTCGCGATCCGCCGATGCCCGTCAGTATGCTCGGCCCCAATCACTCAACGGGGAGTGCCGGCGCTGTACCACCGGACCCCCACCCTCACGCACTGGAGGTCACCGATGGACGGCATCGGCGTCAATTTCCTGTCCGAGCTCGTCGGCACGGCGATGCTCATCATCCTGGGTGGCGGCGTCGTCGCCGCCGTCTCGCTGACGAAGTCCAAGGGCTTCGGAGCCGGCTTCCTCATGGTCACGATCGGCTGGGGTTTCGCGGTCTTCGCCGGTGTCACCGTGTCCTACAGCTCCGGCGGCCAGCTCAACCCCGCGGTCAGCCTCGCGCTCGCCATCCTCGGCAAGATCACGGTCGGGGAGATGTTCCTGTACTGGATCGCCCAGCTCATCGGCGCGATCATCGGTGCGGTCATCGTCTGGCTCGCCTACAAGCAGCACTTCGACGAGGAGCCCGACGCGGCCGCCAAGCTCGGCGTGTTCTCGACCGGCCCGGCCATCCGCTCGTACGGGTGGAACGTCGTCACCGAGATCATCGGCACCTTCGTGCTCGTCTTCGTCGTGCTCGCCTTCACCAACGGCAAGACCCCGGCCGAGCTCGGCGCCGTCCCGGTCGCCTTCCTCGTGATCGCGATCGGTGTCAGCCTCGGTGGCCCGACCGGTTATGCCATCAACCCGGCACGTGACCTCGGTCCGCGCATCGCCCACGCCTTCCTGCCGATCAAGGGCAAGGGCTCGAGCGACTGGGCGTACGCCTGGGTCCCGGTCGTCGGACCGCTCGTCGGCGGGGCCCTCGCGGCCGGCCTCTCGACCTTCCTGCTGCCGATCGCTTCCTGATCGTCTTCACCCCCACCACCCGAGC
>NZ_BACZ01000465.1 GCF_000333375.1 Curtobacterium sp. B18 | reverse complement strand
TCAGGACGCACGGTCGACCGGGTGCGCGTTCCGGACCGGCGGATGCCCGCCCAGGTGTGCCCGCGTACGGTCCGTCACATGAGCTACAGCCAGCCTGACCCCGCCGAAGAGACCACGCACGCCGAGGAGCCGGAGCAGCCGGACACAGACCGGTCGAACCTCGAGGAACACGGCGAGGAGCACGCCTCGCTGGAGATCGACGCGGACGACGTCCCGACGAGCGGCGACGACCAGTCCTGAAACCCATCCGGGGTTCTGTGTAGTGCGCCGATAATGGATATTATGTCAACTCGGGTAGCGGCCGCACACTGTCGTGTGCTTCCCCACCCGTTGCTCGACCGCACGATCGGCTCCGTGACGACCACCCCCGGCCGCGCGGCACTGCTCGAATCGAGCACTGGTCTCGCTACGTGTCGGACGAGGACCCGCGCCTCCGCGGAGAGCCACTCGACTCCACCGGGCCCTCGTTCTCGGTCTGCCGTGCGGACCGGTGAGTCAGCAGGATGACCACCGCGAGAGACCAGCTCGGCAGGAACCGTCGGAGCCGGGCCGTCCAAGAGACGTTCCTCGGCCGAGGGTGTCAGAACACCGCGACCGTCATGCCGGCGGACGTCGCCGGCCGGTCCATCGCGAGGATCGCCTCGGGGAGCTCGTCGAACCCGATCGTCCGACCGATCGACTCCGCCGGGCGGAGACGACCCGCGACGACGTCGTCGAGCATCGCGGCGTACTCCCCCACGGAGATGCCGTGACTGCCGAGCAGCTCGAGCTCGTCGCCGATCACGCGGCCCATCGGGATCGCCGGCACGGCCTCGTCGTCGAGCAGCAGCCCGACCTGGACGTGCCGACCGCGCGGCCGGAGTGAGTCCACCGCAGCGACGGAGGTGGCACGGCTGCCGAACGCGTCCACGGAGACGTGCGCACCACCACCGGTGACGGTCCGGACGGCGTCCGGGACCGCGTCGTCCATCGGCACTGCGATCGCGCCGAGGGCTTCCGCACGTGCGAGCGCTGCGGGCGAGACGTCCACCGCGACGACGTGCGCTCCGGCGGCGACCGCGACGATGACGGCCGACAGCCCGACTCCCCCGCAGCCGAAGACGGCCACCCACTCTCCCGCGGCGACCCGTCCCCGGGCGTGCAGGGCGTGGTACGCGGTGCCGAAGCGGCAGCCGAGCCCAGCGGCCTCGGCGAACCCGACGGCCTCCGGCAGCGCGACGAGGTTCACGTCCGCGTGCGGGACCACCACTGCCTCGGCGTACGAGCCCGGGAGCGTGAAGCCCGGCTGCTGCTGCCGGGTGCACACCTGCGTCGCGCCGTCCAGGCACTGCTCGCACTCGCCGCACGCGAAGACGAACGGCGCGGTGACCCGGTCCCCCACGGCGAACCCCCGGACTTCCGATCCGACCGACGACACCACGCCGGCGAACTCGTGCCCCGGGACGTGCGGCAGGTGTACCGAGTCGTCGTGCCCCTTCCACGCGTGCCAGTCGCTCCGACAGACACCGGTCGCGGCGACCCGGACGACCACGCAGTCGCTGGGTGCGGTCGGGTCCGGGACCTCGACGACCGCGGGGACGGAACCGAACTCGTCGTACTGGACTGCGCGCATCGGGCAATCCTGACAGACGGAGCCCGACGCGCGTGCTGTCCACAGATCGCGGATCGGCCGTTGCGGGCGGGACGCGACCGCCGCTTCACTGGCTGCATGAACGGACTGCGCTTCTCCGCCGACCCCGACGACCTCGACGTCGCCCGCGTGCACCGCTGGTTGAGCGAGGAGTCCTACTGGGCCCGCGGCCGTGATCGTGCGACGCAGGACGCGATCATCGCGGGCTCCCGGAACTTCGGGGTGTACGACGACGACTCGGGGCAGCAGCTCGGGTACGCGCGTGTGATCACCGACGGCGTGACGTTCGGCTGGCTCGCCGACGTCTTCGTCGACCCGGGATCGCGGGGCCGCGGGGTCGGCGTCGCCCTCGTGCGGGGTGTCACCGAGGCGATCGAGCCGCTCGGGCTGAAGCGGTTCGCGCTCTTCACCGCCGACGCCCACGGGTTGTACGAGCGGTTCGGGTTCCGCCCGCTCCCCGACGCCGCGGGCTGGATGATGCGTCCCGGCCCCGGGTTCGGTGCCGACGTGCACGACTGAACCGGGCGCTCTGCGACCCGGCCACGGGACGGAGCGAGCTCGCCCCGTCGCACGCGCGCCGTGCCTCCAGGCCGTCCCGCCCGCGGTGGCGACGTACTCGGTGAGCAGAAGGCGTCGGGTCCGTCCGTCCGACCCGACTTCTCCTGCTCACGAAGCGGCCGCGGGGCGCGCGCGGCGTGTCCCGTGGCGCGCCTCCGCCCCGCCCCTCAGTACGCGATGCGCCCGTCCCGGTCGTGGAACTCCCCCGTGGGGCCGTCCGCGCCGATCGTCGCCAGCGCCACCGTGGCGTCCGTCCCCTCGGTCACGGTCTGGTGCCCGCCGAACCCGTTGAACTCCGTCGCCGTGTACCCGGGGTCGCTCGCGTTCACCCGGAACCCGGGCAGGTTCTTCGCGTACTGCACGGTGAGGGCGATGAGCGCCGCCTTCGACGCCGCGTACGGCACCGCCGGCACCGGGTACTCGTCCCGACCCGGGGTCGTCAGCCACCGCGGGAAGCCAACACCCGAGGCCACGTTGACGATGACCGGGTTCGCCGACTCCCGCAGCAGCGACAGCGCAGCCTGCGTGACCCGGACGACGCCGGTCACGTTCGTGTCGAGCACCGCCGTGATCGCGTCGGCGTCCAGGTCGTCGACCCCGAACGACGTCCCGAGGATGCCGGCGTTGTTGACGAGCACATCGAGTCCGGGCAGTTCGCCGACCGCGCGCTCGACCGAGGCCTGGTCGGTGACGTCCAGCTGGACGACGTGCGCGCCGAGGGCCCGCGCTTCGTCCCCGGTGTCGGGGTCGCGCATGCCGGCGTACACGGTGTGCCCGGTCTCGACGAGGCGGCGGACGGTCTCGAGCCCCAGGCTGCGGTTGGCTCCGGTGATGAGTGTCGTTGTCATGCCCCCAGCCTCCGCCCCCGTGGCCGGGTCCCCCAGGCACCGCTCGACAGTGGGACCACCAGTACCAGGCAGGCCGGGAGGCGCAGGTCGAGGATGGTGGGCATGAGCGAGTTCGCGAGTGTGCTGCGTTCCTGGCGCGACCGGGTCCGTCCCGAAGCGGTCGGCCTGCCGGCCGGATCCGGTCGACGGACGCCCGGTCTCCGTCGCGAGGAGCTCGCTGCGCTCGCCGGTGTGAGCGTCGACTACGTCGTCCGCCTCGAGCAGGGACGGGCGACGAACCCGTCCCCGCAACTGCTCGGCGCGCTCGCCACCGCACTCCGGCTGTCCGATGCGGAGCGTGAGCACCTCCACCGGGTCGCGGGGACCGCGCTGCCGTCGCGCCGGATGGTCCCACGGCACGTGACGCCGGGCGTGCAGCGGATCATCGACCGCCTCGGCGACGTCCCGCTCGCCGTCTTCACCGCCGCGCACGACATCATCCTGTGGAACGCCCTCTGGGCCGCGATGACCGGTGACCCGTCGCGGTACACGGGCATGGACCGGAACCTCGTGTGGCGGCACTTCATGCACGGGCACGACGAAGTCGAGTTCGACGACGAGCACCAGGAGGAGTTCTCGAGCGATCTCGCGGCCGACCTCCGTGCCGCGGTGGGCCGGTACCCGGCGGATCGCGACCTCGCGGAGCTCGTCGCCCGCCTGCGTCGCGAGTCACCCGAGTTCGAGCGCCGCTGGGACACCGGCCGGGTCGCCGAGCACCGCGCGAGCCGCAAGCGCGTGCACACCTCGGTCGGCCCGATCGAGATCGACTGCGACGTGCTGAGCGTGCCGGGTGGGGACCTCCGCATCGTCGTCTACACGGCGGTCCCCGGTACCGAGGACGCCGCGAAGCTCGACCTCCTGCGCGTCACCGGTCTGCAGGAACTCACGCCGAGCTGAGCACGACCAGCCGCTCGGTCGCCCGGGTCATCGCCACGTACCGGTCGACCGGGCGCCACCGCTCGGGGTCCACCAGGACGATGAGGTCGAACTCGAGACCCTTCGTCGCCTCCGGGGGCAGGGAGCGGATCCGGTCCGTTCCCGCGTACCCGGCGTCACCGACCACGCAGGCGATGCCGTCGGCGCTCGTCGCCTGCCACGCGGCCAGGACGCTGTCCCGCTCGTCGACGGTCCCGACCTGCACGGGGATCCCGGAGTCCCGGATCGACGTGGGGACGTTCGCGTCCGCAACGGCCGCGCGGATGACCGGTTCGGCGACCGCCATGACCTCGGACGGCGTGCGGTAGTTGATCCGGAGCCGTGTGGTGCGCATGTTGTGCAGACCGACACGCCCGAGCCGCTCCTCCCACGACTCGGCGAACGGCTCGCGCGCCTGGGTCCGGTCCCCCACGATCGTGACGCTCCGGCTCGGGCAGCGTCGGAGCACCATGAGCCACTCGGCATCCGTGAGTTCCTGGGCCTCGTCGACGACGACGTGCGCGAACGGCCCGGCCAGGGCATCGATCTCCTCCGGAGCCGACACACTGTCGTCGTCGAGGCTGTTCCGCGCATCGGCCCCCCGCAGCATGCTCATCACGCGCAGCTCCGAGTCGTCCGCTGCGACGAGGTCCTCGATGACGCGGTCCATCCGCTCGCGCTCGGCCGCTCGGGCGGCGGCCGTCCGGCGTTCGCGGGCCGTGGCGCTCGGGTCGCCGATGCGTCGGCGCGCTGCGTCGAGCACGGGCAGGTCCGATCGGGTCCACGCGCGTGCGTCCTCGCGGTGCAGGAGCGCGCGGTCGGTCGCCGCGAGCTCGGGCGCGCACCGGGCGAGGTGGTCCGGCACCCCGAGCAGGTCCGCGACGACGCCGTCCGGGTCCAGGAGCGGCCAGGAACGGCGGAACGCCGCTCGGAGGACCTCGTTCTCGGCCACGGAGGCGCGGGTCGCGTCTCGTGGTGCGGCTCCGGTCAGGCGGCTGGTCACGATGTCGACCAGGGCGGCCCACACGTCGGCTCGCGCCGTGTTGTGCGGGTCCCCCGGGTCGGCCGCGTTGAACGCGTCGGCCCAGTCGTCCGGTGTCAGCGGCACGTCCGCCCAGTCCGTCTCGACGACGACCGTGCGTGCGGGCGGCTGCTCGTAGCCGTGGACGGCCCGCTCCACGGCCCGGGTGAGCGCGGCACCGGCCTTGACCCGCGCGACCTGCGGATCGGTCTCGGCGCGGACGTCGGTGCCCTCGGGGACCAGGTCGGCGAGGGTCGCCAGCCGCACGCCGTCCTCCCCGAGCGCCGGCAGCACGTCGCCGACGTAGTCGAGGTGGCCGTGCGTCGGTCCGACGAACAACACTCCCCCGTGCCGCGGTGCCACCCGCGGATCGGCGTACAGCAGGTAGGCGGCGCGGTGCAGGGCCACGACGGTCTTCCCGGTCCCCGGGCCGCCGTCGACCACGAGCGCTCCCGCGGAGTCCGCGCGGATCGCTGCGTCCTGGTCGGCCTGGATCGTCCCGAGGACGTCGCGCATCCGCGGGCTGCGGCTCGTCCCGAGGCTCGCGACGAAGGCGGACTGGTCGTCGAGGGCCGCGGTGTGCGCCAGCCCCTCCTCGGTGAACGCCTCGTCCCAGTAATCGACGATCCTGCCCTCTCGCCACCGGTAGCGCCGACGGCTCACGAGGCCACGGGGGTCCCCGTGCGACGCCGCGAAGAACGGCTCGGCGGTCGCCGAACGCCAGTCGACGAGCAGACGGTCGAGGGCCTGATCGGTCAGGCCCGAGCGGCCGACCCAGACCGGTCGCGGGCGGTCGGCGAACACCATCCGTCCGATGCACAGGTCGAGTCCGTACCGGCGCAGGGCGGCGAGCTCACGGGTGACCCGCCGGACCTCGGCGTCCCGTTCGACGGTGTACTCCCCACCGCCGGCCCGGGTCCGTCGGAGTTCGTCGAGTCGTCGTTCGAGGGTCCGGGTCGAGGTGGCGAGGGTTGCGGCGATCGCGGCGAAGTGCCGTTCGTCGTCGGCGATCAGGGCCGGGTCGGCCTTGTCGGCGAGGCGTTCGGGGAGGTCGAAGACAGTGGACGGCGTGGACACGGTGGACGATTCTCGGGCTCGAGGGGGGTCTTGCCGCAAGCCCCAGGTCCGGCCGTATCCTGGTCATGGCGGGAGGGGCCGTCACCGCGTCCGGTTGCACGATCGTCACCGTGCGCCCGTGATCGCGTCCACCACGGCCGCGACCGTCCGCTCGTCCGAGGCGTCGCGGACGAAGCGCGGCGAGCCGGTGTCGTCGACGACCACGTGTCGACCCTCCGCGAGCAGTGCACCCGCGCGCTCGTGCGCGATCGCCCACTCGTCGAGGGGGGATCCCCTGACCGCCGGCGAGGCCGCGTTCCTCGGGCCCCACCGAACGCCACCGGTGACCTCCGCTCCGACGTGTCAGCGCGCCTCGGCGAGCAGCGCGTCGACGGCGGCGAGGACCTCGGCGACCTCGGTGCGGGTCGTGTAGTCGACGTGGACGTCCGCGAAGCGCACGACGCCGCCGGCGTCGATGACGAACACCGACGGGAACGGGATCGCGGCGGTCGCGTCCGCGTTGCTGTCCGCGACGTCGAACCCGAGCGCCGTGTGCGCACCACGCGCCGCGGCACTCGGCTCCGTCACGATGCCGAACCGTCCGGCAAGCTCGTTCTCCGGGTCGGTGAGGACCGGGAAGGCGAGTTCGCCGTTCGCGATGGACTGCTCCGCGGCCTCCGGTGTCTGGGGCGACACGGCCACGAGCCGGGTGCCGCGACCCTCGAGCGCGGGCAACAGCTCCTGCTGGTACGTGCGCAGGGTGATGTTGCAGTAGGGGCACCAGGCGCCGCGGTAGAAGACGAGCACGGTCGGCGCATCGCCACGGACGGCGGAGAGCGAGGTCCGTTCTCCGGTCGGCGTCACGAGCGGGGCGTCCGGGGTCGTGTCGCCGACGCCGACGACGTCCCCTGGCACGCCCGCGGCACGGAGGTCCCGCTGCTCACCGTCGAACACCGCGGACAGGTCCGGGCCGATCTGGGCGGTGAAGCCCTCGTTGAATTCGTGCACCTGGCGGGCGATGGTCTGTTCGGTCACGGTCGGGCTCCTCGATGACGGGTTGTGCTGGCCACGGTGCCAGTGGATGGAGCGTAGGCAGGCGCGTCCGCTCCTGGCGCGATCGGCGTCACAGAGCGTCATGCCGCGGTGAACACCAGCGACGCGTTCTGCCCACCGAACCCGAACGAGTTGTTCAGCGCCGTTCGGATCGGCACCTCTCGCGCGGCCCCCGCGACCACGTCGAGCTCGACGGACGGGTCGAGGTGCTCGAGGTTCAGGGTCGCGGGGACGACCCCGGTCTCGATCGCGCGCAGGGCGAGGATCGCCTCGACGGCGCCCGCCGCACCGAACAGGTGGCCGATCGCTCCCTTCGGTGCGGTCACGACGGCGCCCGTGCCGACGGCGCGGGCGATGGCCGCGGCCTCGCCGACATCCCCGACGGGGGTGCTCGTCGCGTGTGCGTTGACGTGGTCGATGTCGGCGCCGGTCAGCCCGGCCATCCGGATCGCCGCCGTCATCGCGCGCTCCTGCTCGGAGCCGTCGGCGAGCGGCGCGGTGATGTGGAAGGCGTCCGACGTGATGCCCCAGCCGGCGAGGGTCCCGTGCGACGGCTGACGACGGGCAGCGGCGTGGTCGGCCCGCTCGAGCACGACGAACCCGGCGCCCTCCCCGAGCACGAACCCGCGGCGGTCGGCGTCGAAGGGCCGCGAGAGCGTCGTCGGGTCGTCGTCGCCGGGCTTCGCGAGCGCCTGCGACTGGGCGAACGACGCCATCGTCACCGGCGTCACGGCCGCCTCGGTCCCGCCGGCGATGACCACGTCAGCTTCCCCGGTGACGATGAGTCGCGCGGCCATCGCGATCGCCTCGGCGCCGGACGCGCAGGCCGACACCGTGGTGTAGGCGCCGGCACGTGCACCGAACGCGATGCTGATCTGCGCGGCGGCGGCGTTCGCCATGAGCATCGGCACCGTGCGCGGCGACACCCGACGTGCCCCTGACGTCCCGAGCACGTCGTGCGCGTCGAGGAGGGTCTCCACTCCCCCGATCCCGGTGCCGACGACGACGGCGAGCCGGTCCCCCGCCACCTCGGGTGCGCCGGCGTCCGCCCACGCCTCCTCCGCGGCGACGAGGGCGAGCTGCTGGCTGCGGTCGAGCCGGTTCGCGCGGACCCGTCCGAGCGCGGCGTCGGCGTCGAGTGCGGCGGCGGCCCCCACCCGGATCGGCACCTGGTCCCAGCGCGCTCCGGTCCGGTCGAGGACGCGAACTCCCGAGCGACCGGCGACGAGGGCGTCCCAGAGCGTGTCGACGCCGTGGCCGAACGGCG
>NZ_BACZ01000466.1 GCF_000333375.1 Curtobacterium sp. B18 | reverse complement strand
GCGGATGCGGACGTGCCCCAGACGTGGTCGGAGCCCCGCTCCGGACGTGAAGGACGACTCCTCGGTGACGACGGCATCCCCGTCGAGGTCGCCGAAGAGGACGTCAAGGCCCCCAGGACCCACTGGGACATGCTGCTCGAACGCCGTTCGCGCGAGGAACTCGAGGAGCTCCTGCAGGAGCGCCTGCAGTTCCTGCGTGCTCGACGCGGCGCCTGACACCGCACCTGAACAGGACGACGCCCGCCCCGGTCTGCCGGGGCGGGCGTCGTCGTGTTCGGTGACCGCGTCGTCAGCGGCGGCCGGAGCCGTCGCTGGTGCGGTGTCCGGAGGCGTCCGGACCGGCGTCCGTCGGGGCGGCCTGGTGCTCGTCCGCCGCGGCGTGCGTCGGGGCGGCGTGGTGCTCGTCGGCCGCGGCGTCACGAAGCTCGTCCGCCGCTGCCTCGTCGGAGGCCGCGAGGTGCGCGTCGACGCTGCGGTTCGACTCGGCCAGGCGCTGGTCGAGCTCGGACTCGGGGACGATGTCCGCCGCGGTGGCGTCCGGGCGGGGCACCGACGCGGCAGCCGCGTCGGCTGCGGCGGTGTTCGCGAGGCTCTCGTTGGCGAGCTTCGAGATGCGCGACAGGAAGTCGCCGCCGGCGGCGCCGCCCGCGACGGGTCCGCTGCCGGTGCGGCCGGTCGTGAAGCCCTTGGCGATGCCGGACAGCGCCTCGGTGAACTCGCTCGGGATCATCCAGAGCTTGTTCGCGCTGCCCTCGGCGATCTTCGGCAGCGTCTGCAGGTACTGGTACGACAGGAGCTTGTCGTCCGGGTCGCCGGTGTGGATGGCGTCGAACACCGTGGCGATGGCCTGTGCCTCACCCTCGGCGCGGAGGACCTGGGCCTTCGCGTCACCCTCGGCCGCGAGGATGGCGGCCTGCCGCTGCCCCTCGGCCTCGAGGATCTGGGACTGCTTCGTGCCCTCGGCCTGCAGGATCGCCGCACGACGGCTCCGTTCGGCGCGCAGCTGCTGTTCCATCGCGTCCTGGATCGACACGGGCGGCTCGATGGCCTTGAGCTCGACGCGGCCGACGCGGATGCCCCACTTGCCGGTCGCCTCGTCGAGCACGACGCGGAGCTGGCCGTTGATGTTGTCTCGGCTGGTCAGCGCCTCTTCGAGGTTGAGGCCACCGACGACGTTGCGGAGCGTGGTGGTCGTGAGCTGCTCGACCGCACCGAGGTAGTTCGCGATCTCGTACGTCGCCGCACGGGCGTCGGTGACCTGGAAGTAGACGACCGTGTCGATCGAGACGACGAGGTTGTCCTCGGTGATCACCGGCTGCGGCGGGAAGGACACGACCTGCTCGCGCATGTCGAGCAGCGGCCGGAGCCGGTCGATGAACGGCACCAGGAGGTTCAACCCCGGGTTGAGGGTCTTGTGGTACTTCCCGAGGCGTTCGACGATGCCCGCGGTCGCCTGCGGCACGATCCGGATCGCGCGGGACAGGACGACGATCACGAAGATGACGACGACCAGGATGAGGACGAGCAGAGCGATCGTCCCGGCTGAGATGGTCACGAGGTGGCCCTTTCTCCGAGGCGGACGACAGCCGTCGACCCCTCGATGGACTCGACGACCACGGGGGTCCCGAGCGGCGGTGTTCGGTCTGTGGAGCCGGCGGCGATGCGGGCGCTCCAGGTCTCGCCGTTGGCGAGGCGGACCTGTCCGGGCGACGACGCGGTGAACGCGACGGCGACGGTGCCGGGCAACCCGATGAGGCCCTCGACGTTGGTGCGGTGCGGGTCGGCGTTCCGGCCGAGCGCGGTCAGCAGGCGCGGGCGCACCAGCAACAGCAGCAGCAGGGCGACGCCGGCAGCGACGATGGCGGACAGCCACCACGGGGCACCGAGCAGGGCGGCGACGAGGCCCCCGGCGGCGCCGGCCGCGAGCATGATGAAGATGAAGTCGAGCGTGAAGATCTCGACCACACCCAGCAGGAGCACCAGTCCGATCCAGACGACGGTCTGGATCCAATCGATCCCGTTCACGCGATCTCCCTCCCTCGGTCGCGCGCGGCTGCTCGCTGCGTCGCGACGGCCGGTCCAACTCCGTTCAACATATCACCTCAGTGCTGCGGGTGCCCGGTGGTTGGTAGGCTCGTCGGCGGCCGAACCGCCGAACCAGACCTGGAGAACACGACTGTGAGCAACCCCCTCGCCCCCGGATCCCTCGCCGACAAGCGCGCCCTCGTCACGGGGTCGTCCCGCGGCATCGGAGCCGACACCGTCGGGTACCTGGCCGAGGCCGGCGCCAAGGTCGTCGTGAACTACCGGAACAAGGCCAAGCGTGCCGAGCAGATCGCCGAGAAGATCGTCGCGGCAGGCGGATCGGCCCTGGCGGTCGGCGCGGACCTCACCGACCACGACTCCGTCCAGGCCATGGTCGACACGGTCGTGGGGGAGTGGGGCGGCATCGACCTGCTCGTGCTCAACGCCTCGGGCGGCATGGAGTCCGGCCTCGGCGAGGACTACGCCCTCCGACTGAACCGCGACGCACAGGTCGACATGCTGCAGACCGCCGTCCCGCACATGCCCGCCGGCTCACGGGTCGTGTTCGTCACGAGCCACCAGGCGCACTTCGTCGAGACGGCCGAGACGATGGACGAGTACGTCCCGGTCGCCAAGAGCAAGCGTGCCGGCGAGCTCGCCCTGCGCGAGCTCGTGCCGCAGCTCGACGCCGCGGGCATCGAGTTCGTGGTGGTGTCCGGCGACATGATCGAGGGCACGATCACCGCGACCCTCCTCAACCGCCTCAACCCGGGAGCGATCGAGGGGCGCCGTGCCGAGGTCGGCAAGCTCTACAGCGTCTCCGAGTTCGCCGCCGAGATCGCTGCGGCGGCCGTCGAGCCGATCCCCGCCGACCACACCAAGCTCGTCGGCGACGTCAGCGGCTTCGTCGGCTAACGTCGGACGGGTGACTGCGAAGCCCGGCCTGCGCCGCACCTCCCGGATCATCCTGCTCGACCCCGACGGTCGCGTGTTCCTCATGGACACCAACTCACCGTCGTCGGACGGCGCCCACCGCTGGATCACGCCGGGCGGTGGCGTCGACCCGGGCGAGGACCACCGCGACGCGGCGATCCGCGAGCTGCGCGAGGAGACCGGCATCGTCATCGACGAGCCGGGGGAGCCGGTGTGGTCCTGGGACTTCACCGTCGAGTGGGACCTGGCCGACCACGACCGCGGCCACGCGGAGTTCTACGTCGTCCGGACGCCCGGCTTCACGCTGTCGGACGCCGAGTGGACCGATGACGAGCGGGTGGACATCCTGCGCGCCCGGTGGTGGACGGCGGACGAACTCGACGCGACGGACGAGCCGTTCGAGCCGGCGGAGCTCCCCGAGCTGGTCCGCCGCTACACGACGACCTGATCCCCGCTCGTTGCGGACCGGAACCACCCTCTGGAGCGTCCGTTCCGCTCCGGAACCGTCCTGTGGAACGTGACACGTCACCGCTACGCTGTGGTCATGGAACCGAGCGCCGAGCACGCCGCCGACAGCCACGACCGCATCAGGGTCCGGGGTGCGCGTGAGAACACGCTCCGGGACGTCGACGTCGACCTGCCGAAGCGACGACTGACGGTCTTCACCGGCGTCTCCGGTTCGGGCAAGAGTTCCCTGGTCTTCGCGACGATCGCGGCCGAGTCGCAGCGCATGATCAACGAGACGTACAGCGCCTTCGTGCAGGGGTTCATGCCGTCGCTGGCGCGTCCGGACGTCGACGTACTGGACGGGCTCACCACGGCGATCGTCGTCGACCAGGAACGCATCGGTGCCGACCCACGGTCCACCGTCGGCACCGTGACGGACGCGAACGCCATGCTCCGCGTCCTCTTCAGCCGGCTGGGCACGCCGCACGTCGGGGGACCGAACGCCTTCTCGTTCAACCTCGCGACCGTGACCGCGGGTGGCGCGATCACGGTGCAGAAGGGCAAGGACGCCAAGGCCGAGAAGGTCTCGTTCTCGCGCCTCGGCGGCATGTGCGCCGACTGCGAGGGTCGCGGGATGGTGACCGACATCGACCTCACCCAGCTGTTCGACGACACGAAGGCGCTGTCCGACGGTGCGATCACGGTCCCGGGCTACGGCACCGACGGCTGGAACGTCCGGATGTTCGCCACGTCCGGGTACTTCGACAAGGACACCCCGATCCGGGACTTCACCGACGCCGAGCGAGCGGACTTCCTGTACCGCGAGCCGACGAAGCGGAAGATCGCCGGCATCAACATGACGTACGAGGGACTCGTTCCGCGCGTGCGCCGCTCGCTCCTGCAGAAGGACCGCGAAGCGATGCAGCCACACATCCGGGCGTTCGTGGACCGCGCGGTCACCTTCACCACCTGTCCGGCGTGCGGGGGCACCCGGCTGAACGACGTCGCCCGCTCGTCGACGATCGCCGGCAAGAGCATCGCGGACGTCTGCGCCATGCAGATCACCGACCTGGCCACCTGGCTGCACGGACTCGACGAGCCGACCGTCGGGCCGTTGCTCGACGGCCTCCGCGACGCCGTCGACTCCTTCGTGGAGATCGGTCTCGGCTACCTCTCGCTCGACCGTCCGACCGGGACGCTGTCCGGGGGAGAGGGGCAGCGCGTCAAGATGGTCAAGCACCTCGGCTCGTCGCTGAGCGACGTCACGTACGTGTTCGACGAGCCGAGCACCGGCCTGCACCCGCACGACATCGAGCGGATGAACGCGCTGCTGCTCCGGCTCCGTGACAAGGGCAACACGGTGCTCGTCGTCGAGCACAAGCCCGAGGTCATCGCGATCGCGGACCACGTCGTCGACCTCGGACCCGGTGCGGGCAAGGACGGTGGCACGCTCTGCTACGAGGGGCCGGTCGACGGCCTGCGCTCGAGCGACACGGTGACCGGTCGGCACCTGGACGACCGGGTGCGCGTGAAGGACGTCGTGCGCGAGCGGACCGGCGTGCTCGCGATCCGCGGTGCCGACGCCCACAACCTGCAGGGGATCGACGTCGACGTCCCGACCGGGGTGCTCACCGTCGTGACGGGTGTCGCGGGCTCCGGCAAGAGCACGCTGATCCACGGATCACTGGCACCCCGCGACGGTGTCGTCGCGGTCGACCAGGGTGCGATCCGGGGGTCGCGTCGGAGCAACCCGGCGACGTACACCGGACTGCTCGAACCCATCCGCAAGGCGTTCGCCAAGGGCAACGGTGTGAAACCCGCCCTGTTCAGCGCCAACTCCGAGGGCGCCTGCCCCGCGTGCAACGGTGCCGGTGTCGTCTACACCGACCTCGGCATGATGGCGGGGATCGCGACCCCGTGCGTCGAGTGCGACGGCAAGCGGTTCGACCAGTCGGTGCTCGAGTACCGGCTCGCCGGCAAGGACATCAGCGAGGTCCTCGCCATGCCCGTGGCCGACGCGGCGGCGTTCTTCGCAGCAGGGGAGTCGCGGATCCCCGCGGCGCACGCGATCCTCGCCCGACTCGTCGACGTCGGTCTCGGGTACCTCACCATCGGCCAGCCGCTCACGACCCTGTCCGGCGGCGAGCGGCAGCGACTCAAGCTCGCGATGCACCTCGGTGACCCCGGCGGCGTCATCGTGCTCGACGAGCCGACCACCGGGCTGCACCTGGCGGACGTCGAACAGCTGCTCGGGCTGCTGGACCGGATGGTCGAGGCCGGCCGGACCGTCGTCGTCATCGAGCACCACCAGGCCGTGATGGCGCACGCCGACTGGCTCATCGACCTCGGCCCGGGCGCGGGTCACGACGGTGGTCGTGTGGTCTTCGAAGGCACCCCGGCCGCACTCGTCGCGGCGCGGTCGACGATCACGGGGGAGCACCTCGCCGCCTACGTCGGAACCTGAAACGGGGTACGGCGGACCACGAGGAACCTGAGCGCCAGCTGGCCGAGCGGTCTAGGGTCCGGGCTGACGCTCACGCCCTCTGGTCCGCGGCTGCCCGGCCGTCGAGAGCGTCCCTGACCGAAGGAGCTCTTCATGTCCACGAATGGATACCCGCCCGCACGGAACGGTGCTGCGCCGGCCGCGAGCGGTGGCAACGGCATCGCGATCGGTTCGCTCGTCCTCGGCATCGTCGGGGTCGTCTTCTCGTTCCTGTTCGTCTGGATCGGTCTCATCGCGGGGATCGTCGGCCTCGTGCTGGGGATCATCGCCCGTCGTCGTGCGGTCGGCAGCCGTGGGATGGTCCTCGCCGGCATCGTCCTGAGCGCCATCGCGATCGTGCTGTCCATTATCCTGATCATCGTCGCGCTGGCGGTCG
>NZ_BACZ01000467.1 GCF_000333375.1 Curtobacterium sp. B18 | reverse complement strand
ATGGCCGTCAACCTGATCGACCAGTTCGGACGGCAGCGCACGCGCGAGGTCCTCGAGACCTCGTTCGCCCAGTTCCAGGCCGACCGGTCCGTCGTCGACCTGGCCCGCAAGGTCCGGTCGCAGCAGGAGTCGCTCGACGGCTACCAGCAGGCGATGCAGTGCCACCTCGGGGACTTCACCGAGTACGCGGCCCTGCGCCGGGAGCTCTCCGACCTCGAGCGGACGAACGTCCCCGGCGGTCGCGAGGCCTCGCACGGCGCCCGGGCCGAGCGCCAGGCGGCCATCACCGACGTCCGGCGACGGATGCAGCGGCACCCGTGCCACGCGTGCCCCGACCGTGAGGCGCACGCGCGCTGGTCCGAGCGCTGGTACAAGCTCAAGCGCGCCAACGACAAGCTCGTGCAGCAGATCCGGTCCCGCACCGGTGCGGTCGCGACCACCTTCGACCGGGTCACGAACGTGCTGCTCCAGCTCGGCTACCTGGTCGACACCGGCAACGGCGAGGCCACGGTCGCCGCGGGCGGGCGACGCCTGCAGCGGATCTACGGGGAGCGCGACCTGCTCGTCGCCGAGTGCCTCGAAGCCGGTGTCTGGAAGGACCTCACCCCGGCGCAGCTCGCCGCCATGGCCGCCACGATCGTCTACCAGCCCCGCCGCGAGGACGCTCCCGGCACCGAGCACGCCCTGCCCCGCGGTGCGTTCCGGCCCGCGCTCGACGAGACCCTGACGATCTGGTCGCGCCTCGACGACATCGAGCGGGACGCCCGTCTCGCCGGGTCGCAGCCGCCGACCCCGGCCGCCGCGGTCGGCATGTTCCGCTGGGCGTCGGGCTCCGCGCTCGACGACGTGCTCCGCACGCTCGACCTGCCGGCCGGTGACTTCGTGCGCTGGTCGAAGCAGGTCATCGACCTGCTCGACCAGATCCGGAACGCCGGCGACGACGACCTCGCCCAGACCGCGCGGCGGGCGACGGACGCGGTGCGTCGCGGCATCGTCGCCTACGCGGCGGTCTGACAGGAGGCACGGTGCCGGTTCCCGAGTCCGACGTGCGCCCGCAGGGCGACGGGTCCACTGCCCCCGGTGGCACGTCCGGTGGCGCGTCCGCGACCGCCGGTCCTGCGTCCGCGACCGCCGGTCCTGCGTCCGCGACCTCCCGTGGCGCGTCCGCCGGGGTCGGTCGCGGTGCCGCAGCGCTTCCTCCGGCGGGCCGTCGGCCGGACTTCGCCGCCCTCCCGCTCGCGCAGGCGTTCCCGCTCGCCGTGATCGGCGGCGTGCTCTTCGCACTCGCCTTCCCCTCGCCGGGCTGGTGGTTCCTCGCCTACCCGGCACTCGCGTGCATGCTGCTCGCCGCGATGGGCCAGCGCGCCCGGCGTGCGGCGTGGCTCGGCTACGTTGCCGGAGCGGCCTTCTGGATCCCCGCGATCTCGTGGGCCGGCCGCTACCTGGGGCCGGTGCCGTGGTTCGCGCTCGCGCTGTTCGAAGCCGCCTTCTTCGCACTCGGCAGCGTCGCGATCGCCCTTGCGTACCGCTGGGTCGCGCGCGTCCTGCCGTCGACCGCCGGACGCGTGTGGGGCCTCCCGGCCGTCGTCGCCGCACTCTGGACCGGACGCGAGTGGTTCTCGGGGAGCTGGCCCTACGGCGGCTTCGCCTGGGGACGCGTCGGCCTCTCGCAGTCGCAGGGCCCGTTCACGCACCTGGCCGCCTACGTCGGCGTCCTCGGCGTGACGTTCGTCGTCGTGTACTGCGTCGCCGTCGTCCTGTCGCTCGCGCTCGTCACGCCCAGGGGCCCGGGTCGCCCGGTCCGCGTCCCGTTCAGGGTGGCGACCGCCGGGCTGCTCGTCGCGGCGGTGCTCGCCGTGCCCGCGTGGCCGACCGCGACCGACGGCACGATCCGGATCGAGTCCGTGCAGGGGAACGGTCCGGCCGGGTACTTCGACCGGGCGGCTCCGGGCGCGGTGCTGAGCGCGCAGGTCGCGGCGACCGACGTCGACGCGAAGGGCGTCGACCTGGTGGTGTGGCCCGAGGGCTCCGCCGAGTTCGACCCGCGGCAGCAGCCCGTGATCGCATCCGCGCTCGACCAGGTCGTCGACGGCGTCGGTAACGGCGATCGTCGCCGGCGCGATCACGCAGACGCCCTCCGGGTCCTCAC
>NZ_BACZ01000468.1 GCF_000333375.1 Curtobacterium sp. B18 | reverse complement strand
CCCCGCTGCCGCAGCCGTGCCGACAGCCGGGAGACGTCGCCGGGCACCACCCGGCCGAGCGGGCGGGTGAGGACGATCTGGGCGACGTCCGCCAGCGCGGCGGTCACGGTGAGCCACTGGTCACCCGGGTCGGGGACGAGCACGAGGCGTTCGAGGTCGATGCCCGCAGCGGCCGCCGCCTCGACCCCGAAGGACGGCACCCCCACCACCGCACACCAGGCACCGGCGGCCGAGGCGGCCTGCAGCATCGTCATCGCGAGGAGCACCGACTCGTGCACCGCGTAGGACCCGCCCACGCGGATCGCACCACCCGGCAGGAGCGGCGCGAGCGCCTCGGCCGTCGGCAGCCCCTCGGTGTCGACCCGGGTGGACTCCATCTCGGCCACGCGCGATCGCAGCGAGGTGATCCGTTCGAGTGCGGCGCGGGCGTCCCCCAGGTGGTCAACCCGCCGCACCGGGCGGGCAGGACCGGACCGCCCGGTCGACTCCCCTGGAGCCCCGGGCGATCGGAGTGCCGCCGCCGTCTGCATGCCCTCATATTCGAACATGTGTTCGATGATGTCAATCGGGTCCGACATCCTGTGGACAGATCCCTCGAACACGCGTTCGACACGCCGTGCGAGCGGTGGATCAGCGCCCTGTGGAGGAGCGCCCCGGCACCGCCGCCGAACGATCCGCCGTCACCAGCGGACGGTCGCTCCCACACCGGCGAACACCGACCGGGTCTTCGTCTCGACCTCGTCCGCCTCGTCCGCGGCGACCGACGACCACGTCACCGCACCACCGGCACCGAACGACCGCGACCGTACCGCGCCCCGGTCGTCGAGGACCGTCACCAGTGTGCGGATCACCACCGACAGGTCGACCGCGCCGCTGGCCGAGAAGTACCCGATCGCCCCCGAGTACACCCCGCGAGGCCCGCCCTCGAGCCGATCCGCGATCGCCATGGCACGGATCTTCGGGGCGCCCGTCATCGACCCGGGCGGGAATGCGGCACGCACCACGGCGGCCCGCGACGTCCCCTCCGGCAGGACCGCCCCGATCGTCGACACCATCTGGTGCACGCTCGCGTAGGTCTCGACCGCGCAGAGCCGGTCGACGTGCACCGACCCCGGCACCGCCGTCCGGAGCAGGTCGTTCCGGAGCAGGTCGACGATCATCACGTTCTCGGCCCGGTCCTTCACGCTCGCGGCGAGTTCCACACGGGCCGCTTCGTCCTCCACAGGGTCGTCGGAGCGCCGTCTGGTGCCCTTGATCGGCTCCGCGGACACCCGTCCGGCGGCGTCGATCCGCAGGAACCGCTCAGGCGACCGGCTCGCCACACGCAGCGGCCCGAGCCGCAGGTACGCGCCGAACGGGACGGGATCCGTCGCGCGCAGCCGCAGGTACTCGACCAGGTGGGGATCCGTGGCGGGGTCGACCCGCGCCTCCTGGAGGACCTGCGGCACCGCGAAGGCGGTCGTGAGACACACCTGGAACGCGTTGCCCGCGCGGATCTCGGCGCGGCACGCGTCCACCGCCGTCTCGTAGGCGGTGCGCGTGACGCGACCGGTCGCGGGGACCGTGTCCGGGAGGAACGGGGCCGCGTCGCCGCCGTCGGCCCGCGTGACCGGTGTGGTCACCTCCTCGAGCCACGCTCGGTTCCGGGCGCTGGCCGCAGGTTCCGCACCGGCCACCAGCGCGAGTGCCCAGGCGCCGCCGGTCGCGTCGGTGACCACCGCGCGGTCGACGAACCGGAGGTCCGCGTCCGCGTGCCCCTCGGCGGTCCGGTCGACGCCGCCGGACTCCCGACCGAGCTCGTAGCCGAGGAACCCCACCCAGCCGAGCGCGAAACCGCAGCCAGGCACCGGTTCCGGCAGCACCGGGGTGCGCGCGAGCAACTCGGCGAGGACCGCGAAGGCAGGTCCGTTCGATCCCTCGACGGTCGCGACGCCCCCGAACCACGCGTGGGACGCCGGGGTCGTCTCGACGAACGCCCGTCGCGTCTCGTGCCGGAACCGCGCCGCGAACGGACCGTCCGTCAGCGCGAGGACCGACCACCGGGCGCGGTCGTGCGCGGTCGCGGGCGAACCGGCCGGCACCGAGGAGTCGAGCCAGACCACGTCGGGACCGGCCGCGGCCGCGAGCGCGCCGACGTCAGGGGGCGTGGTCAGCCGCCGGACCTCGATCCGCGCGGCAGGGGGCGCTGCCGTCAGACCGCCGCGATCGTCCACGAGGCCGCCGCCGACGAACCACTCTCGAGCACGACGAGTCCCGCGTCGGAGCCGGCGTTGAACGCGTCCGGTGCACAGGTCATCGGCTCGACCGCGAGTCCGGCACGGTGGTACTCGGGGACGACGTGGTCGGCGGTGTGCACCTGCGCCCACCCGCACTCCGGGCCGAACGAGACGCGCACACCGCGGCCGTCGGCGGCGGTGAGGACGATCGTCGCGGTGCCGTCGGCGTCGCGGTCGAACCCGGTGAAGGCGTGGTCGATGAACCGGTCGCCGATGCGCGTCGCGGAGCGCAGGTCGAACTCGTCGTGCACCGGCGCGAGACCGGTCGGGATCAGCCGGTCCTCGGTGACCTCGAGCACCTCTGCTGCGGGGAGCGTCAGGGTCCAGTCGTCGACACGGCCGGCGCCGGCGACGAGGTACGGGTGCGGACCGGTCCCCCACGGTGCTGCGTCGGCGCCGGTGTTCGTCCCCGTGATCGTGGTGTGCAGCCCGTCGGCGTCGACGCGGTACTCCACCAGGACCTCGACACGGAACGGGTACCCCTCCTGCGCCGGCACCGTCGTGGCGAGGACCGCGCGGTCGGGTTCGTGCGCGACGGTCCGGAAGTCGGTCCATGCGACCAGTCCGTGCAGCGCGTGCTGTCGCTTGGGCTCGGTCAGCGCCAGCTCGTGCTCCGTTCCGCCGAACGTGTACTTCCCGTCGACGACCCGGTTCGGCCACGGTGCGAGGACGGCTCCGCGGAAGGCCGGGCGGACCTCGTCGGCGTCGAACGGCACGACCAGGTCGCGTCCCTCGAACCGGAGCGTCCGCAAGGTCGCCCCCACCGAGGCGATCTCGGCCGTGTAGCCGCCGGCGGTGATGGTCAGGGCGGAACCGGACAGGGGTGCGTCGCTGCTCATGCGCTCAGCGTAGTGGGGAGCGAGGGACGCGCCGAGCCGGTGCGGAACGCGTCCGGTCGGGAACGGTGCCGTGCACCTGCGGAACGAGAAAACCCCGCGGTTCCGGAGAACCGCGGGGGTGATGGTGGATCTGAGGGGACTCGAACCCCTGACCCCCTGCATGCCATGCAGGTGCGCTACCAGCTGCGCCACAGACCCGAAGTGTTGGTGTTTCCACCGACTTCATCGTCCTCCGTTCCCCGGAGGCACCAGTGAAGCGTACACCATGCGAACGCCGGGTGACGAAATCGTCGCCGCCACCCGGGCGAGTCGCAACTAGGCGGTGTGGTCCACCGGGAGCTCGAGCGGGATGGTCGGGCAGTCCGACCAGAGACGCTCGAGCGAGTAGTACTGACGGTCTTCTTCGTGGAAGACGTGCACGACGATGTCACCGAAGTCGATGAGGACCCAGCGGCCCTCACTCCGGCCTTCGCGGCGGAGCGGCTTGGCCCCGGCGTCGAGGAGGCGCTCTTCGATCTCGTCCGCGATGGCGAGCACGTTGCGCTCGTTCCGGCCGGTCGCGAGCAGGAACACGTCCGTGAGCTGCAGCGGCCCGGTCACGTCGAGGGCGACGAGGTCTTCGGCCTGCTTGGCGTCGGCCGCCTGGGCGGCGATCTGCACGAGTTCCAGTGCGCGTGAGGAGGCGGTCACGGATTCCTTCCGGTCTGTCGACCTGGCAGGCTGCCGGATCGCTTGATGGGTCACGATCATAAGCCACCCCACCGACACACGGCCAGGCCGCGTGCGATGGGGACGGCTCAGAACGTGTGCGTGGTGACGAGTGCGACGATGATGACCGCGGCGGCAGCGATGCCGACAGCACCGACCGTGACGCCGAGGATGAGCGGCGTGCGCGACTCCTTCGGCTTGGCCGCCGCGAGGACGACCTGTCGGGTCGAGGTGTGACTCGACACCGCACGGCTGGCACGGACCGGGCTGGCGTCGGTCTCGGGCTGCTCGTCGTGCTGCTCGAGCAGGCGGTCGACCTCGGCCCCGTCGATCGGCCGGTGCGAACCGGTTGAGGACAGCGACGCCGGCAGGTCGATCGAGCCGGTGAGGATGACCTCGCCCGTGGCGTTCAGCGCACCGGTGGGGTCGGCGAGGGCCGAGTTCGGCAGGATGATCGCGTTCGTGTTGGTCACGGCGACGCGGCGGGTGCCGGTCTCCTCGTCGTGGACCTCGGCGTCGTTCGAGTCGTGGGCCTGCTGCGACCAGTGCCCGACCGGCGGCGCGAACGCCGTCGTGACGGGCTTCGGCTCGGTGGGGCGCTGGAACGACGCCGGCACGCGGGGCGCGTCGGCATCGCCGTCGTCACCGGCGGCGGACGTCGGCGTGCCGCCCGAGGTCGGTGCCGAGGCTGCGCGCGCGGGCTGGGCTGCCTGGACCGGGACCTCGTTCGTGTCGTCCTCGTCCAGCGAGAGCGGGAACACCGCCGGCGTCGACGACTCGATCGGGGCCCGCTGCACCGGAGTCGACTGCGCGGGGGTGGACTGCACCGGGGTGGACTGCACGGGCGTGGACTGCACCGGGGTCGAGCGGTCCTGGGCGGGCGCCTCCGCAGCGGGGGCCGCGTCGTCGGCGGCAGGCGTCTCGGCGTCCGGCGGCGCCCAGGTCGACCGGTGTCGACGCGGCTCCTCGCCGTGGGCCGCGGCTTCCTCGAGCGGCTCGATCGCGTCCGGCGAGCCGTCGGCCTCGGTCGCCTGCGCCACCGCTGCCTGGTCGAGCACCACGGTCTCGGCCGAGGGCTCCTCGGGGACGGACGACTCCTGCGCGAGCGGTTCCGGCTCGGACGGACCGGCACCGCCCTGCAGCGTGTCGACCGAACCGATGACGTCCTCGACGGTGCGGTCGGAGGACTGCGGGGTCGGGTTCTGCAGCGGGACGGGCTGGACGGCCTGCCCTTCGGCCGCGCGCATCTGGCGGATCTGACGACGGGTCAGCCCGCCCGACCCGGGGACGATCTCGGTCGCCGAGGCCGGGGGCATCGACGGGAAGCCGGTGCCGGCCTGGGCGGCGGACGACGGGAAGACGGCCGACGTCGGCACGGCGGACTGGGCGGGGGCGCCCGGTGCGGGCGCGACGTGACTGCTGGGACGCTGGCGGGACTCCGGCTGGTCAGCCGGGGCCGCGACGGTCGGTGGCGGCGTGACGGGCTGCGCACCGGCCGCGGCGGCACGCTCCCGCTCGCGCGCCTGGCGCCGCGACAGGGGCGGCTGCGCGTCGGACGAACTCATGCAACGCTCCGATACAGATGGTGCTTGGAGATGTACTGGACGACACCGTCGGGGACCAAGTACCACACGGGGAAACCACGTCTCACCCGGTCGCGGCAGTCGGTCGACGATATTGCCAGCGCGGGAACTTCGAGCAAGCTTACGTCGCGTTCGGGCAAACCCGTGATGCTCAAGGCGTGTCCCGGACGTGTCACGGCGACGAAGTGCGCGAGGTCCCAGAGGCCATCATGGTCTTTCCAGTCGACAATCTGCTGGACGGCGTCTGCGCCGGAGATGAAGACCAGCTGCGCATCGGGACGCTGCTCGTGCAGGTCCTTGAGCGTGTCGACCGTGTAGGTCGGGCCCGGACGGTCGATGTCGACCCGGCTCACCGTGAACATCGGGTTCGACGCGGTCGCCACGACGGTCATGAGGTAGCGGTGTTCGGCGTCGGTCACACCGGACTTCATGTACGGCTGGCCGGTGGGGACGAACACGACTTCGTCGAGGTCGAAGGCGCGCGCCACTTCGGACGCTGCCACGAGGTGGCCGTTGTGGATCGGGTCGAACGTGCCACCCATCACGCCGATGCGAGGCCGCCCCGTGCTCTCGAGCATGGAGTCGCGGGTCAGTGCTCGGCGCGACCGAACTCGTCGACACCCGTCTCGTGGGTGCGCGTCGCCTCGAACTTGTGCGAGTGACGGTAGGCCACGTCACGGAAGCTCCAGGTGACGAACCCGAGGAACGCGAAGAAGAGGACACCGACGAGCGGGAACACGTACGCGGGGACCCCGGAGGCGTGCTCTGCGGCTTCAGCGAGGAAGGTCATGGGTCCGATGCTCCGTTCGGTCGGGGGAAGTCGCCGCCCAGTCTAGCCGCGGATCTGTCCCTGCCCGCGCACGATCCACTTGGTGCTCGTCAGCTCGGGCAGCCCCATCGGCCCGCGGGCGTGCAGTTTCTGGGTGGAGATCCCCACCTCGGCGCCGAAGCCGAACTCCCCGCCGTCGGTGAACCGGGTCGAGGCGTTGGCCATCACGACCGCGGAGTCCACCTCGGCGAGGAAGCGCTCGGCCGTGTCGACGTCGTTCGTGACGATCGACTCGGTGTGGTGCGTCGACCAGCGTGCGATGTGCGCCATCGCGGCGTCGACGTCCGGGACCACCCGAACCGAGAGGTCGAGGTCCATCGACTCGGTCGCCCAGTCGTCGTCGGTCGCACGGAGCACACCGGGCACGATCACCCGGGTGGCGTCGTCGCCGCGGAGCGTCACCCCGGCGGCGCGGAGCCGGTCGGCCAACGCGGGCAGGAGCCGGTCCGCCGCCCGCTCGTGCACGAGGAGCGTCTCGAGCGCGTTGCAGACGCTGGGACGCTGCACCTTGCTGTTGAGGACGATGTCGATCGAGCGGTCGAGCGGCGCCGACTCGTCGAGGAAGACGTGCACGACACCGGCACCGGTCTCGATCACGGGCACCTGCGACTCGGTCACGACGGTCTGGATCAGCGACGCGCTGCCCCGCGGGATGAGCACGTCCACGAGCCCGCGTGCCCGCATCAGCTCCGTCGCACCGGCACGCCCGAACTCGTCGATCGTCTGCACGAGTTCACGCGGGAGCCCCGCCGAGGCGACCGCGTCCTGGATGCGGGCGACCAACACCGCATTGGTCCGCTGCGCCGCCGATCCGCCGCGCAGGACGACCGCGTTGCCGCTCTTCAGCGCGAGGCTGGCGATGTCGACCGTGACGTTCGGCCGGGCTTCGTAGATCGCGCCGACCACACCGAACGGCACCCGGACCTGCGAGAGCTGCAGGCCGTTCGGCAGCCGCGATCCCCGGACGTGCTGCCCCACCGGGTCGGTCAGGCCGACGACGTGCTCGACCGCCGCCGCGAGGGCGTCGATGCGCGCGGGATCGAGTCGCAGCCGGTCGAGCAGCCCCGACGAGAGCCCGTTCTCCTCGCCCGCGACCAGGTCGTCGTGGTTCTCCCGGACGATCTCGTCCGTCGCCTGCCGCACGGAGGCGGCGATCGCGCGGAGCGCCGCGTCCTTCACCGCGGTGGTCGCCGTGGCGAGCACCGACGAGGCGTCGCGCGCGGCGACGAGCTTGTCGGTCAGGGTCGGGGCGGATGCGGTCAGCGGCATGGCTCGATTCTAGGCGCGGGGGTCGGCCACATGACGGCCGAGGGGCGCACCTGTGGACGGGCCAGGAGGCGCGGCTCCTGTGGAGGAGTCACCCTCCGTCCGCAGCGCACGCACCCCTCGATCTGCTCGGTCCGCTCGCCTCGCGAGCGGGCACGACACGCCGCAGGCGTGCCGCCGAGGTCGCGGGATCTGTCGCTCGGAGGCGCCGAGCGTGACGGAATGTGCCCCCTCGGCGGACGTGTGCGGCACACCGACGCGGACGTGTGCGGCACACCGACGCGGACGTGAGCCGCGCGTCGACGCGCACGCGAGCCGCGCATCGGGGCCGACCCGCGCCTCCAGGCCGAGCGTCAGCCCCGCGGTGCCGCCTCGAACCAGGTGCCGACCTGCTCACCGGCCAACGCCCGCTCGACGAGCGCCGTCGCCGTCACGAGTACGGAGGTTCCGGCCTCGGCCGCGAGCCTGGCCGCCGCGACCTTCGTCCCCGCTCCTCCGGTGCCCACGCCCGCGGCACCGATCGAGCCGAAGGTGACCCCGGCGAGCTCGTCGCCGAAGGGGACGTGGGTGATCGGCTCGGCGCCGGGCTGCTCCGGGGGGCGCGTGTACAGGGACTCGACGTCGGAGAGCAGCACGAGCGCATCGGCGCCGAGCAGCCGCGCGACGAGCGCCGCGAGCCGGTCGTTGTCACCGAACCGGATCTCGTGCGTGGCCACGGTGTCGTTCTCGTTCACGATCGGCAGCACTCGCAGCGCGAGCAGCCGGTCGATGGCCCGCTGCGCGTTCACCCGGTGCGTCGGGTTCTGCAGGTCGCCGGCGGTCAGCAGGATCTGCGCGGCGACGACCGCGTGCCGGTCGAGTTCCTTCTGGTAGCGGAACATCAGCACGTTCTGCCCCGTCGCCGCCGCCGCCTGCTGGGTGGCGAGGTCGTCGGGGCGTCCCTCGATCCCGAGGAACGGGAAGCCGGTCGCGATCGCGCCGGAGGACACGAGGACGACCTCGGTCCCCCGGGCGTGCGCGAGCGCGAGGGCGTCCACGAGCCGGGCGATCTGCCCGGTGTTGTCCCCGCTGACCGACGACGAGCCGACCTTGACCACGATCCGCCTGGCACGCGGGATGTCCTCGTGCCGGGTGACGGGTCCGAGGTCGGTGCGTG
>NZ_BACZ01000469.1 GCF_000333375.1 Curtobacterium sp. B18 | reverse complement strand
GATCCGTGCGCCGCTGATGGCTCGGTGCGAGGTTGTAGGGCCGCACCGAGCGGTCGCGGCGGCACCGGGTGGACAACCTCGCACGGTGCTCGGCCCGCCAAGCTCGCACGGGCCCGACGGAGCCGCACGGACCCACACGGTTGAACGAAGCCGCACGGTGCGACCTTGTCCGATCTGTGCGCCGATGATGGCTCGGTGCGAGGTTCTAGGGCCGCACCGAGCGGTCGCGGCGGCACCCGGTGAACAACCTCGCACGGTGCACGGCCGGCCAAGCTCGCACGGGCCGGACGGACCCGCACGGACCCACACGGCCGGACGAAGCCGCACGGTGCGACCTTGTCCGATCCGTGCGCCGCTGGTGGCTCGGTGCGAGGTTGTAGGGCCGCACCGAGCGGTCGCGCCGACACCCGGTGAACAACCTCGCACGGTGCGCGGACGGCCGAACTCGCACGGGCGGCACGGCCCCGCACGGACCGCACGGAGCTGCACGGTGCGCGGCCGGACGGACCCGCACGGGCCGGACGGACCCGCACGGTGCGCAGGTCTCAGCCGGAGAAGACCTGGCGGCCCACGACACGGAGGAGCTCGAGCTTCTGCGCGGCCTCACTGCCCGCCGGCGCTGTGAAGAGCAGCAGCGCCTGCGTCTGGCTCGTGGTGTGCAGCACCTGGCAGTCGACCGTGATCCGGCCGAGCTCGGGGTGGACGAACGTCTTGTGGTCCTCCCAGCGGCTGGCCACCTCGTGCAGGGACCAGAGCGCCCGGAAGTCCGCGCTGCCCGCCTCGAGGTCGGCGATCAGCCGGGCGGCCCGACCGTCGCCCGGCCCGGCGGCACCGACGGCGGCACGGAGTGCTGCGACCTGTGCCCGAGCGAGCCGTTCGTGCTCCTCGGGCGCGTACCTCGCCCGCTCGTACTCCGTCATGAACCACCGCCACGGCTGGTACCGCTCGTTGCCGGGCAGGCCGGTGGTCGTGCCGACGAGTGCGGCTCCGAGCTCGTTCTCGACCAGGGTCTCCCCCAGGTCGTTGACCACGATGGCCGGGGTGTCCTCGAGCCGGTCGAGGACACGGAGGATCGCCGGGTCGACGTGGTCGGAGCGGTGCACCCGTGCGGGTGCGTTGTGCCCGGCGAGGCGGAACAGGTGGTCGCGCTCGTCGAGGGTGCAGCGGAGTGCCCGGGCGATCGCCGCGACCATCTGCTCGGACGGCTGGGGCCCGCGCTGTTGCTCGAGTCGGGTGTAGTAGTCGGCGGACATCCCCGCCAGCGCCGCCACCTCCTCGCGCCGGAGCCCCGGCGTCCGGCGGCGCTGCCCGGAACCGAGTCCGACGTCCTCGGGGCGCAGCAGTTCTCGGCGGCGACGGAGGAAGTCGGCGAGCACGGGTCGGTCCATGGTCATCATCGTGCCCCCGCGGCGCGCCACGTGCCAGGGATCGGCGGTCCCCCGATGACCGGGCTCTGGATGCTCCTGGAGCGTCGCACCACGGTGGTGGACATGGACATCACGAACTCCACCGTCTTCATCCCCGGCGCGACCTCGGGCATCGGTCTCGGCCTCGCGCTCCGCCTGCAGGCAGCGGGCAGCACCGTCGTGATCGGCGGCCGACGCCAGTCGTTGCTCGACTCACTCGCCGCCGAGCACGGCTTCGGTACCGTGCAGCTCGACGTCACCGACCCGGCGTCGATCACCGCTGCGGCCGCCGCCGTCACCGAGGCGTACCCCGCGCTCGACGCCCTGATCACGATGTCGGGCATCATGCGCACCGAGGACCTGCGCTCGTCCGAGCACCTGCGCGACGCCGTCGCCGTCGTCGAGACGAACCTGCTCGGGACGATCCGCCTCGTCGACACGTTCCTGCCGCACCTGCTCACCCGTCCCGCGTCGACGATCGTCACCGTGACGTCGGGGCTGGCGTTCACCCCGCTCACGGCGACGCCGACGTACAGCGCGACGAAGGCCGCCGTGCACTCGTACACGCTCTCGCTCCGGCAGCAGCTGTCCGGGTCGCCGGTCGCCGTGCTCGAACTGGCGCCGCCGGCGGTCGCTACGGACATCATGGGAGAAGGGGTGGACTTCGGCGGGATGCCGCTCGACGACTTCCTGACCGAGGTCGTCGACCTGCTGCGCTCGGGTGCCGCCCCGGAGATCCTCGTGCAGAACGTCCTGCCGCTGCGGTGGTCGGAGCGTGACGGGACGCAGCAGCAGCTCATCGAGGCGCTGGCGTCGCGCGGGCACTGACGACCGGCTCACCGTCCCCGCCGCCGGGCCGGCGGCGGGGACGGGTGACGGGTGGCGGGCGCGCTCAGTCGGTGGCGCCGTCCGCCTCGCCGCGAGCTCCGCGCCGCCGGATCACACCGTCGAGGAACCGGTTGACGAGCCGCCAGGCCGGCCAGGTGAGGGCCCCGATCAGCGCTGTGTCGACCGGCCGACCGAGCGCGCGGATCACGACGTAGGCGCCCGTCATCGCTAAGCCGGTCGACAGGGCGGTGTTGAGGCGACGGGGCGTCCAGATCGACGCACGAGGATCGTCCGGGTCGTGGCCCTCGCGGTCGTCGTCGTCGTCGGGGAGCCGGTCGAATGTGATCCCCCACGCGACGAACATCGCCCCCAGCGCGACGCCCACCCACGCGGCGTCCGCGGACGGATCCGGAGCAGCGCGCG
>NZ_BACZ01000470.1 GCF_000333375.1 Curtobacterium sp. B18 | reverse complement strand
CCGGCGAGGTCGATCCCGTCCACCGCCCGCTGCCTGCGGAAGACCTTCGCCAGCCCGGTGGTGCGGATGGCGAGGGCCGCGTCGGACGTGCTCACTCGGCTGCGGCGACCAGTGCCGACACCGGGGACGGCGTCCAGCGGGGTCGCCTCTGCTGGAGCCTCGGCGATCCCCTCGGCGAGGAGGCGACTGAGGGTCTCCTGCCCGGCGACGAGGAGCTCGCGCTTGTCCGGGAAGTGCCGGAAGAAGGTGCTCTTCGTCACGCCTGCGCGCTCGGCGATCTCGACGACGGTCGTCGCGTCGTACCCCTGCTCGGTGAACAGATCGACTGCGGCGATGACGAGTCGCTCACGTGCTCCCGGTTCCCATCGCGCCATGGTGCGATCCTAGCCGACGGGACAATTGTCCCATGGTGGGTCTAGAGTGACGGTACACATGTCCCATCACTCGAATCGAGGAACCACCATGCACGTCTTCGTCACCGGGGGCACCGGCACGATCGGTACAGCCGTCGTCACGGAACTGCTCGCCCACGGCCACACGGTCGTCGGCCTCGCCCGCTCGGATGCTTCAGCTGCCCTCCTGGAGACCGCTGGCGCCGGGATCCTGAGGGGTTCACTCACCGACCTCGACGTGCTCCGCTCCGGCGCCGCCGCTGCCGATGGGGTCATCAACCTCGCCTTCAGCCGCGACTACAGCAGTGCCGATGGACTGGAACGAGGACTCGTCGAGGAACGGGGAGCGATGGAGACACTGGGCGACGCGCTCATCGGCACCGGGAAGCCGCTCGTCGCCGTGTCCGGCACGCCTTGGGTGCCCGGACGATTGTCGACCGAAGTCGACCCGCTCCCGACGGACGGCCCGGTCGGTAGCCGAGCCGTTGCCGTGTCCACCCTGCTCGCGCTCTCCGCGCAGGGCGTCCGGGCCTCCGTGGTCCGCATGCCGAGGACGGTGCACGAGAACGGCCGCGGCGGCTTCGCTGGCCTCCTGACCGATGCCGCTCGTCGCTCGGGCACAGCCGGGTACCCGGGCGACGGAACACAACGCTGGCCCGCCGTCCACGCCCGGGACGCCGCGACGCTCTTCCGGCCTCGAACGGCGGCAGCCCGGCGTCGACCCGGCGCTGCTTCATCTCGGCGATCTTCGTCCGGAGTTCCTCGACCGTGCCGCCGTGGGTCACGTAGGCGTCGGCGTAGCCCGTGATCGCCGCCTTGCCGGCCTCGCTCTCGCCGCCGGCGTAGATGCGCGGGGTGACCCGGGGCTTCGGCTCGAGGTGGCTGTTCTCGATGTCGTAGTACTCGCCGTGGAAGGAGTACGGCGTCTCCCGCCAGAGCCCCTTCATGACCTCGACGAACTCCGCCGTGCGCTTGTACCGGTCGTCGTGTTCGGAGAAGATCCCGCCGTACTGCTTGGCCTCTTCCGCCCACCAGGCGCTCACCACGTTGAACGTGAACCGGCCGCACGAGATGTCGTCGATGGTCGCGGCCTGCTTCGCGGTCACCGCGGGCAGGTGGTACCCGGGCCGCATCGCCGCCATGATCTCGAGGCGCTCGGTCGTCGCCGCGATGGCCGCGGCGAGCGCCCAGGCCTCCAGCGAGGGCGCGGCCGTGCCCTTGATGTCGTTGAGGTTCAGCTCCGGCACGAGCGTCAGGTCGAAGCCGATGCGCTCGGCGCGCTGCGCCAGTCGCTTGACGTAGTCGAAGGTGACGGGCATGTGCTCGTTGTCGACGTTGCGCAGCCAGCCGCCGAAGAGCGGGGTCCAGTATCCGAATCGCACGGGGTGAGTTCCTTGGGGAGGTGGGGATTGACGGACTGGAGGCGCGGGGCGGGCCCGCACCGCGCCTCCAGTCCGGTGGGTCTTGCGTTCTCAGGCCGTCAGGTGCGCCGCGTACTGCGTCTCCAGCAGGCCACCGAGGTACCGCGCGATGGAGCGCGGGCCGGAGGCCGGCGCGGTCTCCTCGACGGCGGGGTTGTAGTTCGTGTTCGTGTTGATGTCGTAGACGACCGTGCGACCATCGGTCGTCTCCATGAACTCGACGCCCGCGATCTGGATGCGCTGGTCGGCGAGGAACGTGCGGAGCTGCTGGACGAGCGGGTGCTCGGCCGTGACCTCGGTGCGGACGCTGAACGCCGGCGGTGCGCCGACTGCCTCGGTCCCGGGGACGTCGCAGACCGCGCCGGCGATGACCTGCGGGACCTCGCACGCGTCGGCCGGGCAGAGCTCGAAGCTGCCGGCGCTCGTGTCCACGCGGACGGCGTAGACGAACTCGCCGCCGACGAACTCGACGCGGGTGATGAACGGCTCGCGGGCGGTGAGGTACTCCTGCAGCAGGGTGATGCCGTCGACCGGCTCCTCGAACTCCGGGCTGTCGACGTAGGCGTCGAACTCGGCGAGCGAGTCGAAGCGACGGACGCCGAGGCCCTTGCCGCCCTGGTTGTGCTTCGTGATGAAGGGCACGTCCTGGCCGCCGGTGAAGTCGTGGGCCGCCTGCTTGAGCGTCGTGCGCCCGAAGACGGCGGTGGTGCGGGGGACGTCGAACCCGGCGTTCCGGAGCAGTCCGTGCTGGGCGACCTTCGAGACCTCGAGCTCGAGGACGTGGCTGCCGCCGACGACCTGCCGGCCGGCGCGCTCGAGCCAGCCGAGGACCGCGCGGGTGTACTCCTTGCTGTGCTCGTGCCCGCGGGTGTGGGAGCTCGCCGACATCCGGGACCAGTACACGCCCGGCTCGGGGTCGGCGGCGAGGTCGATCTGGCCCTCGGTGAGGAGGATCTCCTCGACGGGGACCCCCTCGGCCTCGAAGGCAGCGGCGAGCGGCGGGAACCACTCGGGGTTCTCGTGGATGACGTACACGCGGGGAGTGCTCACCTCGCCACCCTAGGCACGGCACCCTGGAGTCGCCAGGTGTGTGACGCGGCGTTGCTCGGTGGGTGCGGTGTTGCTCGGTGGGCGCGGTGTTGCTCGGTGGGTGCGTTGTTGTCGTGGGGTTCGCCGGACTC
>NZ_BACZ01000471.1 GCF_000333375.1 Curtobacterium sp. B18 | reverse complement strand
CGGAGTCGCTTCGCCGCGAACGCCTCCCACGAGCTCCGGAACCCACTCGCCACCGTCCGTGCGATCGCGCAGCTCGCCCAGCGCCAGACCGACGACCCGGTCATCCAGCGGGCGCTCTCCCGGATCGTCGCGACCAACGACCGGATGAACGAGACGACGGCGGCCCTGCTGACCCTGGCGCGCGCCGACCGTCCGGCCGCCCCGGAGCGGTTCACGGTGCACGCACTGGTCGACGACGCCGTCGAGGGCCTGCAGATGCCGATGCGGGCTCGCCGTGTCGCCTTGTTGAACGTCGTCGACCCGGCGCTCGAGGTCGACGGCGACCGGGTGCTCTTCGGGCAGCTCGTGCGCAACCTCGTCGACAACGCCGTCCGGTACGCGACGCCCGGGTCGACGGTGCGGGTGTCGGGGACGCCGGACGCCGCGGGCCCGCTCCTCGCGGTGGAGAACGAGGGCGATGCGATCGACGATGCCGACGTCGCGCTGCTGGCGGAGCCGTTCCGCCGACGGGTCACCCGGGTGCGCACCGATGCCGAGGGCGCCGGTCTGGGGCTCGCGATCGTCACGACGATCGCCCGCGTGCACGGCGCCGAGCTGGTGCTGGCCGCCCGTCCCGCTGGTGGCCTGCTCGCCCAGGTGCGGTCCACCTCGACCGGGTCGCCCTGATCGGGCCGTCCGGCGGGTCGCCGAGCGGGGTCGGCCCGGTCGGTGACGACGGCCGTGGCCTTGTGTAGTATCTGCGTGTGCACGTAGACAAGCAGCCCTGCGGACTCAGCCCGGAGTCCGAGTACGTCGAACTCGCGGTCGAGGTGTTCGCGATGCTCGCGGACGCCACCCGGGTGAAGATCATCCTCGCGCTGCGGAACGCCGAGGAGATGAGCGTCAACCGCATCGCCGACGTGGTCGACAAGAGCCCGGCCGGGGTGTCCCAGCACCTGGCGAAGCTCCGCCTGGCACGGATGGTGTCGACCCGTCGCGAGGGCACCACGGTGTTCTACCGGTTGACGGACGAGCACGCGTCGGAGCTGGTGATCGACGCGGTGAAGCAGGCGGAGCACGTCGTCGGCCAGGCGCCGCACCACCATCGGGGGCAGGAGTCCACGTGACGGCACACACCCACACGCACAGCGATCACCACGACCACGGCGACCACGGCCATCAGCACGATCACGGTGCGCGCGGGCACTCGCATCCGCACGGTGGTCTGCGGGGGTTCCTGTACGACCTGTTCGTGCCGCACACGCACGACGCAGCGGACTCGATCGACGACGCGATGGAGGCCAGCACCGCCGGCGTCCGCGCGCTGAAGACCAGCCTGTTCATCCTGTTGGGCACCACGGTCCTGCAGGCGGTGATCGTCGCGTTCACGGGGTCCATCGCGCTGCTCGCGGACACCGTCCACAACTTCGCGGACGCCCTGACCGCCGTGCCGCTGTGGATCGCGTTCATCCTCGGCCGTCGCGTGGCGAACCGCCGCTACACGTACGGGTACGGCCGTGCGGAAGACCTCGCCGGCATGTTCATCGTGTTCGTCGTCGCACTGTCGGCCGTCGTCGCCGGGTGGCAGGCCATCGACCGGTTCATCACCCCTCGACCGATCGAGAACCCCTGGCTGCTCGTCGCCGCCGGCCTGATCGGCTTCGCCGGGAACGAGGCGGTCGCGATCTACCGCATCCGCGTCGGCCAGCGGATCGGCTCCGCCGCACTGGTCGCGGACGGCGTGCACGCTCGCCTCGACGGGTTCACGTCCCTGTCGGTCGTCCTCGGTGCCGTCGGCGTGATGCTCGGCTTCCCGATCGCGGACCCGATCATCGGGCTGCTCATCTCGGTGTCGATCATGGTCCTGCTGTGGGGGACCGTTCGGTCCGTCGGCGCCCGGCTCATGGACGCGATCGACCCGACTCTCGTCACCCGCGCCGAGCAGGCGCTCGAGCACACGAGCGGGGTCGAGGTGGTGCGCGATCTCCGGCTCCGGTGGGTCGGGCACCGGCTGACCGGCTCCGCCACCGTCGAGGTCGCCGCCGCCTCGCTGCACGACGCCGAGCACATCGCCGAGCACGCCGCGGAGCACGTGCACGAGGCGATGGGCAACGTCGATGCCTTCACCGTCACCCCCGTCGTCCACCCGCACGAGCACTGACCACCATCGAGAGGAACCCGCCATGTCCGTCGTGAAGATCAACGCCATCACCGTCCCCGAGGGCAGGGGCGCCGACCTCGAAGCACGCTTCGTCGGACGGGCCCACGACGTCGAGCAGCAGCCCGGCTTCGAGCGCTTCGAGCTCCTCCGACCCACCGCCGGTAGCACGCGGTACTTCGTCGTCTCGACCTGGACGGACGAGGACTCCTACCAGGCGTGGCGCACCGGTCAGGCGGGCGCGCACCACGGCGGGAGCAGCCCCGTCGCGACCGGTGCCGAGCTCCTCGAGTTCGAGACCGTCATCCTCTGATCCGAGCTCGGTGCACGGGTGACGGTCGATCCTCGCGTGCGCAGTGCTCCTCGGTGTCCCGCTCGAGAGCCTGCTCGGGTGGGGGTGGACCGATCCCGTCGTCGACAGTGGCGCGTCGCCACGGATCGTCTCGCGTGCGGCGTCGAGCACGTGCGCACCGGGCACCTTCCGGCGTTCGCCAGACCCGGCCCCGTGGTCCGGGCGCCGATTCGATGCACCCTGCTCGCGGTCGCGCGAGCGAGGCGGTCAGGGGACCGACTGCCGCGGCGACTGCTCGGGTCCGCGCGGTGCCCGGCGATCGATCGCGATGATGCCGAGTGCGACCAGCCCGGCGAGCACTGCCCCGACGGTGTTCATGAACCAGTCGTCGGTGTCGCACGCTCTCCCGAGGGACGGGACGAGCGCCTGCAGCAGTTCGACGGCAGCGGAGAACCCCGACGCCGCGGCCACCGCCCGTACCGGACGAGCGGTGCGCAGCCCGGCGAAGAGCGTCACGGGGAACAGGAGTGCCACGTTCGCGAGCGTGTCGATCCCTCGGAACGGGACCGAGAACTGCACGGTGCAGAAGGTTCCGTTCCCGCCGTTGCCGTCGGGGGTCATCGTGAGTGCCACCGCTCCGACGACGCTGACGACGGTGAGCGTGGTGAGCAGCCACCGTGTTCCGCGGCGGTACACGAACCAGCCGAGGGCCGCGAACGCGATCAGGGCCACCCAGAAGAGGACCCGCACAGCGGCCGCGTGATTGACGAGGAAGGTCGTGATCACGGAGTGATCCTCGCACCTGTGCGCGATGCCGAGCGCCGTGCGCATCCCACGCGGTCCGGCCCGTTCTTGGGTCGCGGCCGAACAGGACGGTCCGGTGTGTGGATCG
>NZ_BACZ01000472.1 GCF_000333375.1 Curtobacterium sp. B18 | reverse complement strand
CGGGCTCGATCGCGGCGTTGCGGAGCTCGGTGACGCCCGTGGCGAGGACCGACGAGAGCAGCACCTGCTCCGTCGCCCCGACGCTCGGGTACGGCAGCTCGATCTTCGCGCCCCGGAGACCGTCCGGCGCGGTCAGGTGGATGCCGTTGACCTGCTTGTCGACGACCGCACCCATGGCGCGGAGGGCGTCGAGGTGGAAGTCGATCGGGCGGTCGCCGATGCGGCAGCCGCCGAGGTCGGGGATGAACGCCTCGCCGAGCCGGTGCAGCAGCGGGCCGCAGAACAGGATCGGGATGCGGCTCGAGCCGGCGTGGGCGTCGATCTCGGCGAAGTGCGCCGACTCGACGTTCGACGGGTCGAGGATGAGCTCGCCTCGTGCAGGATCGGTGATGCGCACGCCGTGCACCTCGAGCAGCCCGCGGACGACCTTGACGTCGGAGATGTCCGGGACGTCCTTGAGGATCGACGGGGTGTCACCGAGCAGCGACGCCACCATGGCCTTGGTCGCGAGGTTCTTCGCCCCACGGACCTCGATGCGTCCCACGAGCGGCTTGCCCCCGCGGATGACGATCTCGTCCGACTTGAGGCCCACGCGCGCCCCTGCGGCCGCTGCGTCCTGTACGAGAGAGTTCACTACTTCACCGGCAATGTCTTCGGCCGCCATCTGGAGCGGCGGGATTCGAACTCCGTGATCGAGGTCTCGTCACGGAGGGTGAGCCCGATGTCGTCGAGCCCTTCCATCAACCGCCAACGAGTGTAAGCGTCGATCTCGAACGGGACGTCCACCTCGCCGAGCGACACGCGCTGGGCCACCAGGTCGACGGTCGCCTCGATGCCGGGGTTCGCCGCGATCTCGGCCCAGAGCCGCTCGACTTCCGGTTCGGTCACGATCGCGGTGACGAGGCCCTGCTTGCCCGCGTTGCCCTTGAAGATGTCCGCGAACCGGGGCGAGATGACGACCCGGAAGCCGAAGTCGCGGAGCGCCCAGACGGCGTGCTCGCGCGACGACCCGGTGCCGAAGTCCGGTCCGGCGACCAGCACCTTGGCGCCCTGGTACGCGGGCTGGTTCAGCACGAACTCGGGGTCCTGACGCCAGCCGGAGAACAGGGCGTCCTCGAAGCCGGTCTTCGTCACCCGCTTGAGGTAGACGGCGGGGAT
>NZ_BACZ01000473.1 GCF_000333375.1 Curtobacterium sp. B18 | reverse complement strand
CCTCTTCTGCTCACGACGCGCGTGGGCGCGTGCGCGCGTGGCGCGTTTGCTCGCGCTACAGGCCCAGCGGGCTGCCGTCCTGCACGATGATGCCGTCGGTGATCGCGCGCTTCCGGAGCGCGACCTTCGTGCCGACGTCGAAGCCGGCGACGCGGTACTTCTCGCGGATGCGCTTGAGGTAGCTCTTCGCGGTCTCCTCGGAGATGCCGAGCTGGTACGCCACGCTCTTCACGGGCTCGCCGCCGCCGTAGAGCGCCATCACGCGTCGCTCCTGCGCGCTGAGCTTCGGCACGCCACCGACGTCGCCACTGTTGATCGCCAGGTCGAGCTCGGCCGAGACGTACTGCTCGCCGCGCTGGGCGGAGCGGATGGCCTCGACGATCATCTCGGCGTCCTCGCTCTTCACGAGGTAGCCGAGGGCGCCGGAGGCGAGGGCCTCACGGACGACGTTCGGCTCCGAGTAGGTGCTCATCACGACGGTCTTGACGCCGGCGGTCTTGAGCGTGGAGATCTTCAGTGAGACCGGGATCGAGTCCTTGAGG
>NZ_BACZ01000474.1 GCF_000333375.1 Curtobacterium sp. B18 | reverse complement strand
CGCACCCCTGGCCCACGCTAGGACAGAAGCATGCTCAGTTTCTGCTCCCCGTTCGCGTGACACGCGAGGAAGTACATGCCGGACCACTTCGTCGCGGTCGCCAGGCCGAGCGCCAGCCCCATGGCGATCAGCCACGGCCGCCA
>NZ_BACZ01000475.1 GCF_000333375.1 Curtobacterium sp. B18 | reverse complement strand
CGCCGGCTCGTCGCGGTGTCGAAGGGCTTCGTGGGGAAGACGCCGCGCACGTCGCTGACCCTCACGCGCCCGGGCCGGGCGGCCTGGCGCGCACACCTCGCGGCACTGCGGGAGATCGCCGGGCCGCCGGACGACGAACGCTGACGCGACCGCCTGACGGACTGGAGGCGCGGTGCCTGACCGCACCGCGCCTCCCGTCCGTCACCTGGTTCCGTCAGGAACGCAACCAGGCCGTCCCCACACCCGACAGTGCGCCGTCTGCCACCGGCGCGGAGGCGAGCAGCAGCTCGCCGGCAGGGAGGTCGTAGGGCTCGTCGCCGAACACCGTCACGCTCGTCCACCCGTTCGGGCGACGGAACGCGAGGACGTCGTCGCGGCCGGTCTCGAGCCACTCGAGGTGCTCCTCGGACTGCAGCTGCCCACGCAGGCCGAGCGCCTTCCGGTAGAGGTGCAGCGTCGAGTCCGGGTCGGCGTCCTCCGCCTCGACCGACACCTCGCCGAACCAGGCCGGCTGCGGCAGGTGCGACCCACCGGCACCGAAGCCGAAGCTCTTCTCGACCGCACGGATCAGGCCCAGGTTGCCTTCCTGGATGAGGTCGAGGAACTGCATGCCGCGACCGGTGTAGCGCTTGGCGAGCGAGACGACCAGACGGAGGTTCGCGCCGAGCAGGTGCGACTTCGCACGCTGACCGTCACGGGCCACCCAGCGCAGCTCGCGCTCTTCCGGCTTCGACAGCCCGGTCGAGTGCTGCAGCTTGTCCTCGGCGAACAGGCCGGCCTCGATGCGCATCGCGAGCTCGACCTCCTGCTCGGCGTTGAGCAGCGC
>NZ_BACZ01000476.1 GCF_000333375.1 Curtobacterium sp. B18 | reverse complement strand
GTGGTGATCGCGCTCTGCGCGCCGGTGGCGGTCGTGAAGTCGAGACCGGTGACGGCGGTCGCCACGGTCGAGACGTTCGCGCCCGACAGGTCGACGTCGATCTGGCTCGCTGCGTCGCCGTTGGCGCCGACCTGGAACTTCAGGACGCCTGCGGTGCCGGCGGAGCCGTCGAGCAGGTTGATGCCGTTGAAGTTGGTCGACTGGGAGATGCGGGTGAGCTCCTTGGACAGCTCGGTGACCTCGGTGGAGATCGCCGTGCGGGAGTCCGCGTTGTTCGAGTCGTTGCCGGCCTGCACGGCCAGGTCGCGCATGCGCTGGAGGATCGAGTGGGTCTCGGTGAGGCCACCTTCAGCGGTCTGCACGACGGAGATGCCGTCCTGCGCGTTGCGGGCGGCGACCGTGAGGCCACCGACCTGGGACTTCAGCCCCTCGGAGATCGACAGACCGGCCGCGTCGTCGGCAGCACGGTTGATGCGGAGGCCGCTCGAGAGCTTCTCGAGGGACTTCGACAGGTCGTTCTGCGTCGAGTTCAGGTTCCGGTACGTGTTGAGTGCCGAGAGGTTGGTGTTGATGGACATACCCATGGTGGTTTCCTCCGTGAAATCTGGGTCGTACGTCTGCCCGTCCGTGGGCTGACATGGATGACTCTCGGCCGGTCGGCCGGAGCCGTTAGGGAATCGGCGGAATTCGTCGGACGACGAGTTCGCCGACGGCTAGCTGACCGCGACGACGGGCGCGGCCGGGGTGGCCGTGGCGTCGTGCACCGCCCGCGCCACGCCCGCTGCGGCGTTCGTGGCGACCCGCGCCAGGTAGGCGCTCCGCCGGGCGGCGGTGGTCTTCGAGGCCGGCGGCGCGACGACACCCTCGTCCCCGTAGTGCGCGGCGAGTCCGTCGCGGAGCAGGCGCATCGCCTCGGAGCGCTGCTGCGACACGGCGGAGTGGGTGATGCCGAGCTCGGCGGCGACCTCGGTGACCGACCGGTCGCCGAAGTACACGTTCTCGACGACGAAGCGCATCCGCTCGGGCAGCGCCTCGACGGCGGCGCGGAGGTAGCGGCGCTTCTCGGCCTCGAGCAGGTCCTCGCCCGGCAGCGGCAGGTCGGCGGCGAGGGTGTCGTGCACGGTCTCGTCGATCGGTGACACGGTCCGAGCCGCGTCGCTCATCGCGTCCGCGGCGGTCTGGCGGTCGACGCCCATCGCGTCCGCGATCTCCTGCACGCCGACGCTCCGGCCGAGCCGGGCCGACAGCGCCTCCTGCGTGGCGAGGGTCTCGCGGATCCGCTTCCGGGTGCCGCGCGACGCCCAGTCGGCGGAGCGCATGTCGTCCGCGATGGCACCGGTGATGCGGGTGCGGGCGTAGGCGCCGAACGGGACGCCGAGGTCGGGGTCGAAGGACTCGGCCGCGGCGACGAGGGCCAGCGACCCGACGGCGGCGAGGTCGTCGCGGTCGAGGTGCGTGGCACGCGCCCGGACGTCGGCGACGATGTAGCCCACGAGCGGGAGGTGCTCCACGATCATCGCGTTGCGGTCGTTCCGGTCCATGCTGATCCCCTGGTCGCCTGACATGCGTGACCCGTCCGTGGGCGCGGCGCACGCCGGCCTCGGATGGCCGGTGTGTACGCCGAAGACCCACCCGGGTCCCTCCGGGTGGTGCACCTCCCGCGTCCCTGCGACGCGGTGCGGGGTGTCCCCCGCGGTGCGCTTCGAATGTATCGGCTGGCAAAGCCCTGAGTGGGTGCACAACCGTCCCCAGTGCGGGGGTGAGAGGGTGTTTTCCCGGTCGGCATTTGGGGGGACCCCGGCCTGGGAACGCCCGTTCTTGTCCCCCGATGGGGTGCTTGCCAGGAGGCGCGGCTCGTGTCCGGCACACGCAGTCACCAGGTCGGTGCTTACGTCCGGCACCCGCGACCCGATAGGTCCCGGTGTCCGCAGGATGACCGACACACCCACCGGGAGGAGCTGATGAGCGTGAACGAACTGTCCGCCGTGCTCTGGCGCGAACGCGAACTGCTCGAGCTGCTCACCTTCAAGCTCGAGGAGGAGCAGCTGCTCCTCGCCGCCGGGCGCTCCCGCTGGGTCTCGCACGCCAGCCGTGAGGTCGAGCAGGTCCTCGAGCGCCTCCGCAGCACCGGTCTCGAGCGCGCCGCGTCGAGCGCCGAGGTCGCCGAGGAGTGGGGCGTCCCCGCTGACGCACCCCTCCGCGAGGTCGTCGCCGCCGCGCCGAACGGCCCGTGGGGCGAGATCCTCGCCGCGCACCTCACCGCGATGGTCGAGCTCACCACCCAGATCGGGGCGCTCCGCGACGAGAACGACCGGTTCCTCCGCACCGCCGCCCAGGCCACCGAGGAGACCCTCGCCGGGTCCGTCACCGGAGCCGCCACCTACGACGCCTCCGGAGCATCGGGCTCCGGGTCGGACGGGGCACGACTCTTCGAGGGGACCCTGTAGCACCGTGGTCAGCACCTTCGGATCCCTCGCCACCGCGTACTCCGGCATCGCCGCCGCCCGCGCCGGCATCGACGTCACCGGGCAGAACATCGCCAACGCCGGCACCGCCGGGTACACCCGGCAGCGCGTCTCGCAGTCGTCGATCCCCGCCGCCCAGACCGGCTTCATGCGCGGGACTGCAGCGCTCGCGGGCCAGGGCGTGTCCGTCGACGGCATCGCCCGCCTGGCGTCCCTGACGCTCGACGCCGGGGTACGGGTCGCCTCCGGGTCGTCCGCCTACGCCGACGCCCGCGCCACCGCGCTCGGCGCGCTCGAGGACGGACTGCACGAGCCCGGCGACGACGGCCTCTCGG
>NZ_BACZ01000477.1 GCF_000333375.1 Curtobacterium sp. B18 | reverse complement strand
GATGGACCCGTCGTACTTGTCGGACGCCGAGGTGGCCGCCGCGCCGACGTTCGCCGCGACGCCGGTCAGCATCGCCTGCGTGCCCTCCGGATCGGTCGCGAGGGCCTTCTGGAAGGCGTCGGCGTCGAAGGTGAAGTCGCCGTCCTTCGTGATCGAGATCCCGATCGACGACGGTGACTTCCCACCGACCGGCGCGGACATGGTGCTGGCGAGCCGCTGGACGACGTCGCGGGTGGTGCCGTCGCCGGAGAGCACCCCCGCGGTGGTCGAGGTGGTGCCGGTCGTGGCACTGGTCGTGCTCGTGACCGCGGTGTTCGAGCGGTAGTAGGCGGCGACGGCGTTCATCGCGTCGACGAGCCCGGACGCGACGGCCTGGGCCTTGGTCGTGTCCTGCGCGACCGTCAGCGTCACCGGGTCGGTCGTGGGCTGGGTCACGGTGACACTGACCCCGGGGACGAGGTCGGTGAACGTGTTCGTCGTGCTCGTCACCGTCTGCGCCGCCGCGGTGCCGGCCCACAGGGTCACACTGGCGTCCTTCGCCTGCGTGACCACGGCGGCACCCGTCTGGGTGAGGACGTTCGTCGCGGTGCCGGCGGTGACCTCGTCGGCGGTGCCGCGGTACACCTCGAAGGCGCCGGCTGCACCGGACTTCGACGAGGTGAGCTGCAGGCGGTAGAGCTTCGTGCCGTCCGTGTCGGTGCCGGCCGCGACCCGGGTCGCCGTGACGCCCGCACCGGACTTGTTGATCGCGGACACGGTGTCGTCGAGGGAGCCCGACGCCGGCGTGACCGTCGTCTTCGTGCCGTCGGACCCGACGAGCGTGATCGGCTCGGCGGCCGACGACCAGGTGGCCATCGCGGCGGTCACGCCCACCTGGGCGGACGCGGTCGACCCGACGGTGAAGCTGAGCGACCCCGCGGCGGCGTTCGCACCGGTGACGGCGGTGACCCCGGCGGAGGAGCTCGTCGCCGTGAACAGGTCGAGCGAGGTGGCCTTGGCCGCGTCCTTCGCCTTGGTCGCGAGGGTCTGCACCAACCCGTTGATCGTCTGCAGTGACGAGATGAACGAGTTCGTGGACGTGAGCTTGTTCTTGAGGAGCGTCTGCGGGACGCCCTCGACGCTCATCAGGGAGTTGATGAGGTCGGTGGTCTTCAGGCCGCTGACGAGGCCGTCGATCGCGAGGCTGCTGGCCGATGAGACGGACGACATCGATGGCTCCTGCCGCTACGGGGTGGAAGGGTGCGGACGACGCCGCCGCCCGGGGTACCTGAACGATCCCGGACGACGGCGTCAGCGCTGCTAGCGCAGGAGCGAGAGCACACCCTGCGTGCTCTGGTTCGCCTGCGCGAGCATCGACGTG
>NZ_BACZ01000478.1 GCF_000333375.1 Curtobacterium sp. B18 | reverse complement strand
GTCACGCTCCCGACGAGCGCGATGACGTTGACGGCGGCGTCGCTCCCCCTGGCGATCATCGACAGCAGCGAGGACTTGCCGACGCCGGAGCCCGCGAACAGGCCCATGCGCTGCCCGCGCCCGACCGTGGTGAGGGTGTCGAGCACGCGGACGCCGAGCTGCATCGGGGTGTCGATGCGCGTCCGCGCCATCGCGTTCGGCGTCTCGTGGTCGAGCGGCACCCACGCGACCGGCTCGCCGCCGACCCCGACGAGCGGACCGCGGTCGTCGATCGGCCGTCCGAGCCCGTCGAGCACGCGCCCGAACAGTCCCGTGCCGGTCGGCACGAGCACCGGTCGACCGGTGGGCCGGGCGGGCGTGCCGGCGGTCACACCGGTGAGGCGGGCGAGCGGCATGCAGCGGACGCCGGAGGCGTCGGTCGCGACGACCTCGACGAGCGTCTGCTGTGCACCCTCGGCGCCCACCGAGACGACCTCACCGACGTGCGCGTCGAGTCCGGCGATCGTGAGGCCGAGGCCGACGGCGCTCGTGACGACCCCGACGCGCTGCGGAGCGGCCTGCCGGAGTGCCTCGTCGAGCCCGCGGGGGCGCAGGAGCGTCGCGGTCACGGTGCCACCCCCAGCGCCGTGCGGGCGCGGTCGAGCGCCGTGGCGATCCGCGCGTCGAGCAACCCGTCCGGCAGGTCGACGACGGCGTCGCCGTCGACGAGCGACGGGTCGGCGACGACCGGGACCGGCAGGTCCAGGTCGGCGACGCGCGCGGCGTCCGCGACGCTCAGTCGGACGGCAACGGCGACCGTGCGGTCGACGGACGCGAGCGCCCGCTCGACGGTCGCCTGCGCGCCCGGGACGACCCGCGCCTCCCGTCCGTCACCGGCGGCGTCCGCGGTTCGGGAGGCGCGGACGGCGTACCCGACGACGGCTTCGGCCAGGTCGACGGCGGCGACCGCGACCGACTGCTCGGCCTGGTCGAGGACCGGCGCGACGTGCGACAGCATCGCGTTCGTCGCGGCGTCGAGGACCGCGATGCGGCGCGCGGTGTCGGCCTGCATCGAGGCGGCGCGGGCCGCGTGCTCGGACTCGAGCCGGGCGCGCAACGCCGCCGTCTCGGCCTGCGCCTGCCGGAGTCCGGCGGCGTACCCGGCAGCGTGCCCGCGCACGTCGGCGCTCGACGCGCGCGCGCTCGCAGCGGAGTCCCCGATCACCGGGAACGCGACGCGCTGGACCACGGACTCAGTCAACGAGCTCGTCCTCCTCGGCGCGGTGGACCGTGATGACGCCCTGCGCCTCGAGCTCGCGGACGGACCGCACGACCTCGGCGCGGGCCTCCTCGACCTGCGAGACCCGGACGGGGCCCATGGCCTGCAGCTCGTCGTCGAGCAGCTCGCGGTTGCGCTCGGACACGTTCGCGCGGATCGTCTCGACGACCGGCGCGGCGGCACCCTTCATCGCGGTCGCGAGGAGCTTCGAGTCGATGCCGCGGAGCACCTGTTGGATGTCGCGGGACTCGAGCTTGACGATGTCCTCGAAGGTGAGCATCCGCGAGCGGATGTCCTCGGCGAGCTCCGGGTCGCGCGCCTCGAGCCCGTCGAGGACGGCCTTCTCGGTGGCGACGTCCGAGCGGTTGATGATGTCGACGAGCGGGGCGATGCCGCCGACGACCTCGACGCTCTCGCGCGGGGACACCACGGCGCCGGCGCGCTGCCGGAGGACGCCGGCGACGATCCCGACGGCCTCCGGGGTCGCACTCCCCATGGTCGCGAACGCCTGGGCGACGTCGGTGCGGGCGCGCTCGTCGACCCCGGCGAGCACGGCGCTGGCCTGCGCGGGCTTCAGGTGCGCGAGGACGAGGGCGATGGTCTGCGGGAGCTCCCCCTCGAGGAGCGTGACGACCTGCCCGGGCTCGGCGTCGTCGAGGAAGTCGAAGGACTGCCCCGCGAGGTTCGAGGCGAGTCGGTCCATGACGCCGGCGGCGCGCTCGGCACCGAACGACGCCTCGAGGAGCCCGAGGGCGGTCTCCTTGCCGCCGCGCTTCTGCGTGCGGCCGCTCAGCGTCATCCGGTGGAACTCGGTGAGGGTGCGGTCGACGACGATGTCCTCGACGCGGCGCATCCGGACGATCTCGGCGGAGATCTCCTCGGCCTCGATCTCGGTGAACTGCTTCATCACCTCGGCCGCGCGCTCGGTCTCCATCTGCATGAGGATGAGCGCGACCTTCTGCGCGCCGGTCAGGGCACGGTCGCCCGCGCCGGTCCCGCCGGCGCTCGGCACGAGCGCGCTCACACCGGTGCCCGGTCGTCGAGGAGTCCGCGGAGGAGCTCGGCCGTGCGCTTCGGGTCCCGCTCGGCGAGCGCGGAGATGTCCTGTCGACGCCGTTCGGCGCTGATCTCCTCGCTGGTGAGGACCTCGGTGGGCGAGTCGTCGTGCGGGATGGTCGGCAGCGCGACGGTCGGGGCGTCCCCGGCCTGCAGGGGGCTTCGGTCCGCGCCGTCCACGGCGAGCGGGAGCTGGAAGGTCTCACCCGAGAACGCGTCGAGCTCGCCGAGGTCGACCGCCTCGCGCTCCTGCTTCCGGCTGCGGCGCGCGAGGAAGACGATGATCGCGACGAGGGCGAGGAGCGCCCCCACGACGATGCCGGCGGTGCGGATCGACGACCACAGGGCCTCCTGCTGGTCGGCCTGCTGCTGGGCCTCGAGCGCCTTCGTCGCCTTGTCGGCGGCGCTGGTGTCGAAGTCCATCATCGCCACGCGGACCTGGTCGCCGCGGGTCTGGTCGACGCCGGCGGCCGCGGCCACGAGGTCGTTGATGCTCTGCAGGTTCGCGTTCTGCACGGCGTTCGCCTTCGAGTTCAGGGCGACCGAGATCGTCTGCCGCGAGAGGCCGCCGGCCGGCAGCTGCGTCGTCTCGGTGGTGTGGTCGACGGCGTTGTTCTTCGTCGCCGACTCGTTCGTGTACCCGTCCGTGCCGGAGCTCGCCGTGCCGTTCGGCACCGCGATGTTGTCCGGACCGAGCACGCCCGTCGCCCCCGAGGACGCGCCGGACCCCGAGCCGTACTGCTCGGTCGAGGACGACTCGTTCAGGGCCACCGGGCCGGTCGTCGGCGTCGTGTACGACTCCGAGGTCCGCGTGCCGGAGTTCTGGTTCATGGTCGCGGACACCACGACGCTGGCGTTCCCGGCGCCGAGGGTCGTGTCGAGCAGGTCCTGGATCTTCTTGCTCGTCGCGGCGTCGTAGTCGGCCGCCTGGTCGGCCCCGCTGCCGGTCGCGCCGGTGCCGACGGCGGAGAGCGTCTGGCCCTTCGCGTCGACGACCGAGACGTCGGTCGGCTGCATGCCCTCGACGGCGGCGCTCGTGAGGTGCACGATCGCCTGGACCTGGTCGGTGGACAGCTCGGCGCCGTTCTTCGTGGCGATGAACACCGACGCGGTCGGGTCCTTCTCCTCGGACACGAACACGGTCTTCTCCGGGATCGCGAGCTGCACCGTCGCGGTCTGGACGCCGTCCATCGCGCCGATGGTCTTCGCGAGCTCGCCCTCCATCGCGCGCTTGTAGGTGACGTCCTGCTGGAACTCGGAGCTCGTCACGCCCATCTTGTCGAGCAGCGAGTAGCCGCCCTCGTTCGACGCCGGCAGCCCGTTCGACGCGGCCTTGAGGCGCTCGGAGTACACCGAGCCCTGCGGGACGAGGATCGTCGCGCCGCCGTCGGTGAGCTGGAACGGCACACCGTCGGTGGTGAGCTGGTCGGTGACGCTCGCCGCGTCGGCCGCCGCCAGGCCGGTGAACAGCGGCGCGTAGGACGCCTTGCCGAGCCAGCTCGCGAGCGCGATGCCGCCGAGCACGAGCGCGGCGATGACGAGGATCGCGATGGTCCGCTGGGCGGCGCTGAAGCCCTTGACGTAGGCGGCGAGACGTCCGAAGAGGTCCTTGACGGCGACGGGCATCAGGCCTGCATCCTCATGATCTCGTTGAAGGCGTCGACGCCCTTGTTCCGGACGGCGGAGACGAGCTCGAGCGTGACCTGCGCGCGGGTGGCGGCGATCGTCGCGTCGTGGATGTCGTCGAGGTTGCCGGTGACGGCCTTCAGGGCGAGGGTCTTCGAGTCGCTCTGCAGCTGCTGCAGGCCGTCGACGGCGTTGCCGAGGCTGGCGGCGAACCCGCTGCCGTCGGACGTCGCGCCGGCGGTCGCGACTCCGCTGGTCGCGCTCGTGCCGACGTCGCTGGACGTGCCGCTCAGGCTCGTCATCGCGTTCGTCATCGCGTTGGTGGTCACACCGTTCACGGCGTCGATGGGCATCAGTTCTTCCCGATCTGCAGGGCCGCCTCGTAGGCGGTCTTCGCGCGGTCGACCACGGCGGCGTTCGCCTGGTAGCCCCGCTGGGCCATGATGAGGTCCGCCATCTGCGTGCCGAGGTCGATGTCCGGCATGCGGACGTAGCCCTCCGCGTTCGCGAGCGGGTTGTCCGGGTCGTAGGTCACCCGGCCGGCGGCACTGCCGAACGCGGCACCCTTGACGTAGGCGCCGGAGACGCCGTTGCCCTCCTGGACCTCGACGTAGCGGGCCTGGAAGGCGGTGTCGTCCATCGACTTCACGGTGTTGACGTTCGCGATGTTGTCGGACACGGCGTCGAGCCACTTGCGGTGCACGGTCATGCCGGTGCTCGCGATGCCGATCGCGTCGAACGTGGTCACGAGGTGGTCCGCATCGCTGCACGGACGCTGGTGAGCTCGGAGTTCATCGCCTGCGTCGCGAACTGGTACCGCAGCACGGTGTCGATGTTCGAGAGCGTCTCCTCGTCGAGGTTGACGTTGTTCCCGTTCGTGTTGGTCGGCTCGAGGCTCCGCGCGACGGTCGGCGTGGTGGCGCCGTTCCCGTCGACGATCGACTTCGCGAGGGCGTCCTCGAACTGGACCTTCTCGGCGTGGTAGTTCGGCGTGTTGATGTTGGCGATGTTGTTCGCGATCACCTTCTGCCGCATCGACAGGCCGTCGAGCGCACTCTGCAGTGCGACGCTCGTCACGGAATCGAACACGGTGGACCGTCCCCTCGGTGTGCGCGCCACCCCCTGGTGACGTCGCGCGATGGCGGTGGCCGATCCGTGGCCGAACTGGTGAGCGATCCGTGCTCACCGGGCGCTGTCGGCCGGGCCGTGGGGCGCGTTAGGGGTCGCCCCGAACGGGGGGCGGGTGGGGGCGGGCGGGCGAGCCGACTCGTTACGACAACGCCGATGTCGTACGACGTCGGTCATGTCGCCGGTTGCGCACGCGCACTGTTGCCCGCGCCTCCGAGCGACAACCCCGATGTCGTACGACGTCGGTCATGTCGCCGGTTGCACGCGCGCACTGTTGCCCGCGCCCGAACTTGCACGCGCGCCCGAACGACACAGCCGTCGTCGTACGACACCGACAACGTCACCCGTTGCACACGCCCGAACTTGCATGCGCGCCCGAACGACACAGCCGACGTCGTACGACACCGACAACGTCACCCGTTGCACACGCCGGAACTTGCACGCGCGCCCGAACGACACAGCCGACGTCGTACGACGTCGATGTTGTCGTTCTGGGTCGGACGGCCCCGACCGCGCGCCGCGTCCGGCCCGCGCGGCCTCATGCCGAGGCGTCGAGGTACACCGAGCCCCGCGGCTCCCGCGTCGCGTCCACCGCACGGAGCGCACCGAGGTGGTCGAGCGTCGCCCGGCGGTCCCCCTCGAGCGTCGCGATCCGGTCGCGCTGCGCGGCGAGCAGCCGGGAGGCGCGCCCCACCAGCTCCCGCGGCACCGGTCCCAGCCCGCTCGGCTCGGACCACGGCGCGTGGCCGTCCGCCGTCAGGTCGGCTTCGAACGCCTGGAGCACGGCCTCCCACGCGGCACGGCGTTCCGCGTCAGGCGACACCGAGCGCTCCACCGGTCGGCTGCTGCACCGCGGTCGCTGCCGGGATCGCCGCGGCGGCCTCGTGCCACGACTGCCGCAGCGGCTCGAGGATCCGGATGCAGTCGCGGGTCGCCTGGACGTCCCGGTGCACGTTCGCGGTGATGAGCGACGTCGACGCGTAGTTGTAGATCGCGAGCAGTCCCTCGCCGCCGTCCCACACGTCGATCTTCAGCGTCGATGACAGCTCGCCGACGATGGCCTGCGCGTGCAGGAGCTGCTCGCGGGCGGCCTCCCAGTCGGCGGTCGTCTGTGCGGCCTCGGCGCGGTGCAGGTCGAGCAGCAGCCGGTCGTAGAGCATCGTGACGAGCTGCGCCGGCGTCGCCGACAGGACGGCCTCGTTCGTGTACTGCGCACGGCGCTGGTCCGTGACGGTGCGGGGCTGGGCCGCCGCCGGAAG
>NZ_BACZ01000479.1 GCF_000333375.1 Curtobacterium sp. B18 | reverse complement strand
GTCCGCCGCCGCGTACTCGAGGTCGAAGCGCTCCGGCAGGTTGAAGTCGAGCTGCACGGTCGACATCTGCCACGTCCGGCCGATCGCGTCGCGGGCCTGCACCGAGATCTTCGGGCCGTAGAAGGCCGCACCGGCGGGGTCCGGGACGAGTTCGAGCCCGGACTCCTCGGCGACCTCGCGCAGGGTGTCGGTCGCGACGTCCCAGACGTCGTCGTCGCCGACGTACTTCTCGGGGTCCTTCGTCGACAGCTCGAGGTAGAAGTCGTTCAGCCCGTAGTCGCGGAGCAGCGACAGGACGAACTGGAGGGTCGTGGTGAGCTCCTCCTTCATCTTCTCCTGCGTGGTGAAGATGTGGGCGTCGTCCTGCGTGAGGCCGCGCACGCGGGTGAGGCCGTGGATCACGCCGGACTTCTCGTTGCGGTACACGGTGCCGAACTCGAACATCCGCAGCGGCAGGTCGCGGTAGGACCGGGCCTGCGAGCGGTACGCGAGGATGTGCATCGGGCAGTTCATCGGCTTGAGGTAGTAGTCGGCGCCCTGGCGGGTGACGTTGCCGTCCTCGTCGCGTGCCTCGTCCATGTGCATGGGCGGGAACATGCCGTCCCGGTACCAGCCGAGGTGCCCGGACTGTTCGAAGAGGTCGCCCTTGGTGATGTGGGGCGTGTAGACGAACGAGTAGCCCTCCTGCTCGTGCCGACGGCGCGAGTAGTCCTCCATCTCGCGGCGGATGATGCCGCCCTTCGGGTGGAAGATCGCGAGGCCGGAGCCGATCTCGTCGGGGAAGGAGAACAGGTCGAGCTCGGCACCGAGCTTGCGGTGGTCGCGCTTGGCAGCCTCTTCCAGGCGGACGAGGTACGCCTTGAGCTGGTCCTTGTCCGGCCAGGCGGTGCCGTAGATGCGCTGGAGCTGCGGGTTCTTCTCGGAGCCGCGCCAGTACGCCGCGGCGACGCGCATGAGCTTCGACGCGTTGCCGATGATCCGGGTGTGCGGCAGGTGCGGGCCGCGGCAGAGGTCCTGCCAGAGCACCTCGCCCGTCTTCGGGTCGACGTTCTCGTAGACCGTCAGCTCGCCGGCGCCGACCTCGACGCTCTCGCCGGAGTCGCCGGCCTCGGCAGCGCCCTTGAGGCCGATGAGCTCCTGCTTGTAGGGCTCCCCCGCCATGCGCTCCCGGGCCTCGTCGTCGGTGACGACCACGCGACGGAAGCGCTGGGCCTGGCGGATGATGCGGTCCATGTTCTTCTCGATCGCCTTGAGGTCCTCCGGGGTGAAGGGCTCGGCGACGTCGAAGTCGTAGTAGTAGCCGTCGGTGACGGGCGGCCCGATGCCGAGCTTGGCGTCGGGGTTGATCTGCTGGACGGCCTGCGCGAGCACGTGCGCGGCCGAGTGGCGCAGGATGTCGAGGCCGTCCTGCTCGTCGAGGGTGACCGGCTCGACGACGTCGCCGTCGTGCACCTCGGCCGCGAGGTCCTTGAGCACGCCGGCGACCCGGATCGCCACGACGCCGCGGACGCCGTCGAACAGCTCGGTGCCCGTCGTGGTCGTCGTCGCAGTGCGGGGCTCGGGTGCCTGGGGAAGGTCTGCGGGCTCGGGTGCGACTGACTCGGTCACGATGATGGGACTCCTCGGTTGGATGGGGTGGATCAAGACTAGTGCGCGGGCGGTCCGCCGGCGGGTCAGGCCGGTCCGTCCGCTGGATGGTCAGGCCGGTCCGTCCGCTGGCCGGTCAGGCCGGTCCGTCCGCTGGATGGTCAGGCGGGGACGGCGCCGAGGGTCTGCACGGGCAGGCGCGGCTCGAGGCGTTCGCGGCCGGCCAGTCCGTCCAGCTCGAGCAGGGCGGCGAAGCCGATCGCCTCGTACCCGGCGCGCTCGAGCAGGGTCACGGTCGCGGCGGCCGTCCCACCGGTCGCGAGGACGTCGTCGACCACGAGCACCCGCGTCCCCGCCGGCAGCTGCCCCGGTCGCAGCTCGAGCTCGGCCTCGCCGTACTCGAGCGCGTACTGCTCGCTGAGGACCTCGCCCGGCAGCTTGCCCGCCTTGCGCACGGTCAGGACGCCGACCTGGTGCTGTGCGGCGATCCCACCCGCGAGGGCGAAGCCCCGGGCCTCGATGCCGGCGACCGCCGCGAAGCCGTCGCCGATCGCGAACGGCGCCGCGAGTGCTTCGCACACCCGGCCGAACGCGACGGCGTCCGAGAACACCGGCGTGACGTCGCGGAACAGGATCCCGGGCGAGGGGAAGTCCGGCACGACGGCGGTGAGGCGTTCGACGAGGGCAGCTGCGGTTTCGGTCACCCGACAACGGTACGGGAGGCGCGGGGCGCCTCCGTCACGCGCGGCCCGTCCCGAGGTGGCCGGGCGCGCGTGCGCGCTCGCCGCACGGTGGGAGCTTAACGCGCTGGTGCGGGTGCGGGTGCCGTGCGGGTCGCGGCCGTGCCGCACCGTGCTGCGGACGCCGGCTGGTGCGGGCGCGACCGCTCGGTGCGGGGTTACAACCTCGCACCGAGCGTGCAGCGTCGCACCGGATGACGCGGGCCGCACGGTGACGCCGGTGCGTCTGGCGGGTCGTGCCGGGTGCGGCCAGCCGCGGCCGCACCGCACGGTGCGGCGGACGCCGCCAGGTGCGGGCGCGACCGCACGGTGCGGGGTTACGACCTCGCACCGAGCGGGCCGCGCCGCACCCGGGTGACGCAGGGCGCACGTTGCGTCGGGGCGGGTCGTCCCGGGTGCGGCAGGTTCGCGCCGGGC
>NZ_BACZ01000480.1 GCF_000333375.1 Curtobacterium sp. B18 | reverse complement strand
GACACAGCGGACGATGGCCTGGGCGAGCGCTCGGCGCACTGGGAGTCGACGTAGAGGCTGATGCCACGCTGACTGAACTGAAACGATCCCCAGGGCTTCCCGTCTGCACGCGCGGTTGCCGAATAGGCGACTCCGTACTTCCCGAAGTCTTCGTGCGAGGGTCGGATGTCGAGCCCCTTCCTCCTCCAGAACTCCTCGAACGAAGTAGCGAGTTCCTTCGGATCGGTCTTCTGGTCGATCATCACGAGGTACTGGAACCTCGTCGATGGTGATGATGACCCGCTGCGTGGTCAGGACCGAGACGTCGGGATGGGTCTTCGCGGTGATCTGCTGGAGGGTGTGGTCGTCGTCCGGGCCGTTGCCGACGAGGGCGGCGGCGAAGGCGGACGCCACGTTCGACCGACCGGACCCGGGTGGCCCGGTGATGAGCCACGAGTGCGTCATGCCGCCGGTGCCGTCGGGCGACTCGGCCGCGTTGCGGAGCGACGCGACCGCTTCCTCTTGCCCCGTCAGGCCGTCCCACACGCTCACGGGATCATCCTGCCAGTCGCCACCGTCATCCCTCGACGATCCCGACCAGCGGGGCGACCGCTGTTCGGATCGCACGCTGGACGTCCGCCGCGGGCAGCGCGGCGTCGACGACGAGGAAGCGCTCGGGCTCGGCGGCGGCCATGTCGAGGAAGGCCCGGCGGACCGTCTCGTGGAACGCCTCGGCCTCGGACTCGAGCCGGTCGAAGGTGTCCCCACGCGCCGCGGCGACGCGAGCGCGTCCGACGGTGACGTCGAGGTCGAGCAGGATCGTGCGATCCGGCGCGAGCCCGCCGGCGGCCCAGTCGGACACCGAGCGGATGCGCTCGGCGCCGAGGCCGCGGGCCACGCCCTGGTACGCGACCGACGAGTCGATGTAGCGGTCCTGCAGCACGACGTCGCCACGCGCGATCGCGGGACGCACGAGCGTCTCGACGTGGTGCGCCCGGTCGGCCGCGTAGAGGAGCGCCTCGGCCCGGGGCGCGACGTGACCCCGCTCGTGCAGGACGATCTCGCGGATCCGGGTGCCGAGGTCCGTCCCGCCGGGCTCGCGCGTGCGCACCACGGTCCGACCGTGCTCCTCGAGCCAGTCGGTCAGCAGCTCCGCCTGCGTCGTCTTGCCCGCACCGTCGCCGCCCTCGAGCGTGATGAACCGGCCGGTCACTTCTTCTTGGCCGCCGGCTTCCGCGCCGGTGCCTTCTTCTTCACCGGGCCCTTGGCACGCTTGTCGGCGATGAGCTGCACGGCACGCGCGTGGTCGACCGCCTCGACGTCCTCGCCGCGCGGGATCGTCGCGTTGGTCTCGCCGTCGGTGACGTACGGCCCGAACCGGCCGTCCTTCATCTTGATCGGCTTGCCGGACACCGGGTCGGCGTCGAACTCCTTGAGCGCAGCACTCGCGGCACGGCGGCCGCCGTACTTCGGCTGTGCGAAGAGCTCGAGCGCGCCGGGCAGGTCGACGTCGAAGATCGCGTCCTCGGAGGGCAGCGTCCGGGTGTCCGTGCCCTTCTTGAGGTAGGGGCCGTAGCGGCCGTTCTGCGCGGTGATGTCGTCGCCGGACTCCGGGTCCTTGCCGACGACCCGGGGCAGGTCGAGCAGCTTGAGCGCGGTCTCGAGGTCGACCGTCTGCGGGTCCATCGACTTGAAGAGCGACGCGGTGCGCTCCTTCGGGGCGGCGGCCTTCTTCGTGGTCTTCTTCGCCGGCGCCTTCTTCGCGGCGGCACCCTTCGCGGTGGTCTTCGCCGCCGGCTCCGCCTCAGCGGCGGCCGGTGCGGCCTGCGCGTCGAGGACCTCGCCGGTCGCGGGGTCGACCGCGGCCTCGGGCTCCGGGGTGCGCTCGGTCACGTACGGACCGAACCGGCCGTCCTTCGCGAGGACCTCCTTGCCGGTCTCGGGGTTGATGCCGACCACGCGGTCGCCGAGCACCGGCGCGTCCACGAGCTCGCGTGCCTTCTCGGCGGTGAGCTCGTCGGGCGCGAGGTCCTCGGGCACGTTGACGCGACGGGGCTTCTCGGGGTCGTCGCCCGGCACCTCGATGTAGGGGCCGTACCGACCGATGCGCAGGGTGAGTCCCGGTGCGAGCTCGACCGAGTTGATCTCGCGCGCGTCGATCTCGCCGAGGTTGTCGATGACCGTCCGGAGGCCGCGGTGGTCGCCGCCGCCGAAGTAGAACTCCTTGAGCCAGTCGACGCGGTCGGCGTCGCCGTTCGCGATCCGGTCGAGGTCGGCTTCCATGTCGGCCGTGAACTGGTACTGCACGAGATCGCCGAAGTAGTCCTCGAGCAGCCGGACCACGCTGAACGCGATCCAGTTCGGCACGAGCTGGGTCCCTCGGAGGGACACGTAGCCGCGGTCGATGATCGTCGGGCTGATCGTCGGGAACGTCGACGGACGACCGATGTCGAGGTCCTCGAGGGTCTTGATGAGGCTCGCCTCGGTGTAGCGGGGCGGCGGCGTGGTGTCGTGCCCCTTGGCGAGGACGTCGTCGACGGTGAGGTGCTCGCCTTCCTTGACGTCGGGCAGGGCGACGTCGTTGCCCGAGCGGTCCGACGACTCGTGACGGTCCTCGTCCTTGCCTTCCTCGTAGGCGTTGAGGAACCCGCGGAAGGTGATGACGGTGCCGGACGCCGTGAACTCGGCGTCGGTGCCGTTCGCCGTCGACGGGATGCCCTCGACCGACTCGGTGGAGGAGATGCCGAGGACGATCGACGCCGTGGAGCCCTTCGCGTCCGCCATCTGCGAGGCGATCGTGCGCTTCCAGATGAGGTCGTAGAGACGCCACTCGACACCGGTCAGGGTGCCCTCGAGCTGGGACGGGGTCCGGAAGGTGTCGCCCGCCGGACGGATCGCCTCGTGCGCTTCCTGCGCGTTCTTGCTCTTGCTCGCGTAGACGCGCGGCTTGTCCGGCACGGTCGCCGCGCCGTAGAGGTCGGCAGCCTGCTTGCGCGCGGCGTCGAGCGCCTGCTTCGACAGGTTGACCGAGTCGGTACGGATGTAGGTGATGTACCCGTTCTCGTACAGCGTCTGCGCGGCACGGGCGGTCTGCCGCGGCGACAGACGGAGCTTGCGAGCCGCCTCCTGCTGCATGGTCGACGTCGTGAACGGCGCGGCAGGACGGCGGGTGTAGGGCTTCGACTCGACGCTGCGCACGGTGGCGTCACCGGCGCGTTCGATGACGGTCGTGAGCGCGGCGGCGGCGGCTTCGTCGAGGCGGACGGCCTCGCCCTTCAGCCCACCGCGGTCGTCGAAGTCACGACCGGAGGCGACACGGGTCCCCTGGACGCGGGCGAGTCGAGCGGTGAAGGCGGCGTCGCCCTCCTTCTCGAAGCGTGCACTGAGGTCCCAGTAGTTGGCGGAGACGAACGCGAGGCGCTCGCGTTCGCGGTCCACGACGAGACGCGTGGCGGCGGACTGCACCCGGCCCGCGGAGAGCCCCGGACCGATCTTGCGCCAGAGCACGGGCGAGACCTCGTAGCCGTAGAGACGGTCGAGGATGCGACGGGTCTCCTGGGCGTCGACGAGGGCGGTGTCGAGCTCACGGGTGGCTTCCTGCGCGCGCTGGATCGCCTCCTTCGTGATCTCGTGGAACACCATGCGCTTCACGGGCA
>NZ_BACZ01000481.1 GCF_000333375.1 Curtobacterium sp. B18 | reverse complement strand
CTCCCGTCCGTCTGTGCTCCGGCCCGGCGGGCGCGGACTCGGAGCGACGATGTCGCTGTCGTACGACGTCGACGGTGTCGCACGTTGCGGACGCGCACGCTCGTGCGCGCTGTGGAACGACATCACCGACGTCGCACGACGTCGGTGATGTCGTTCCGGGTCGGCCCGCCATCGACCCGCGCCACCGACCGGCGCGTCAACCCAGATTGACACTGTCGGTGCGTCAATGTAGGTTGACGTCCGTGGACCGACCGACCATCACGAGCCTCGCCGCCGGCGCCGCCGGGGACGACCCGTTCTCGGCCCTGGCCAGTGTGCGCGAGCTCCGCCGTGAGCTCGACCGGACCGAGGAACTCGCTGCCCGACGAGCCCGGAACGCCGGCGCCTCGTGGCAGGAGATCGCGACGCTGCTCGGCGTCAGCCGACAGGCAGTGCACAAGAAGTACGGCAGAAACTAGGAACACGATGAGCCTCCCCTTCGCGCGACCCAAGCAGTCCGACGGTCCCCGCGCCACCTTCGGCCGCCTGCTGAGCTACCTGTTCGAGAACAAGCCCGCGATGGTCGTGATCATCGTGCTGAGCGTGCTCGGTGCCGGTGCCTCGCTCGCGCAGCCGCTCCTGGTCAACCAGGTCGTCACCGCCGTGCAGCGCGGCAACACGCTCAGCACCCTCGTGTGGCTCCTGGTCGTGCTCGTGGTCGTGTCCGGGCTCCTCAACGGCGTGCAGCACTTCCTGCTCCAGCGCGCGGGCGAGGGCGTCGTGCTCTCCACCCGCCGCAAGCTCATCGCGCGCATCCTCAACCTGCCCATCTCGGAGTTCGACACCCGGCGGACCGGCGACCTCGTCTCGCGGGTCGGCAGCGACACGACCCTGCTGCGCGCCGTGCTCACGCAGGGGCTCATCGAGTCGATCGGCGGGGCGCTGACGTTCCTCGGCGCGATCATCGCGATGGCGATCATCGACCCCCTGCTCCTCGGCATCACGGTGGTCATCGTGCTCGTCGCGATCGTCGTCGTCGGAGGCCTGAGCCGTCGCATCCGGATCGCGTCGAAGCGTGCGCAGGAGAAGGTCGGCGACCTCACTGCGGCGGTCGAGCGCGGCATCGGCGCCGTCCGGACCATCCGTGCCGCCGGCGCCACCGAGCGCGAGGTCGACGAGGTCGACGGCCACGCGACCGAGGCCTACCGTCGCGGCCTCGACATCGCGAAGATGTCCGCGTTCGTCGTCCCGGTCGCGAGCATCGTCATGCAGGTGGCGTTCATCGCCGTCCTCGGCGTCGGCGGCGCACAGGTCGCCGCGGGCACGATCACGATCGCGACCCTGATCACCTTCATCCTGCTGCTGTTCATGATGATCATGCCGCTCGGGCAGGCCATGGGCGCGGCCGTCGCCGTCGCGCAGGCGCTCGGCGCCCTCGGTCGCATCGAGGAGATCCTGCACCTGCCGACCGAGGCGCAGGACGACCAGGCGGTGCGCGTCGCCGCCGCCGTCGAGAGCGACGACGCGATCGCCTTCGAACACGTGTCGTTCCGGTACGCGCGCGCCGCTCAGGCGTCGGGCGCCGACGGCGCCGCACCCGCCGCCGGTCCCGGAGGCGCGGATCGCCCCGCCGACGACAGCCCCGTCGACGACGTGGTGCTCCACGACGTGTCCTTCCGGGTGCCGCGCGGGTCGCGCGTCGCGCTCGTCGGGCCGTCCGGCGCCGGCAAGTCGACCACGCTCGCCCTCATCGAGCGGTTCTACGACCCGACCGACGGCGTGATCCGACTCGGCGGCGTCGACGTGCGCGGGCTCGCCCGCGCCGAGCTCCGTGCCCAGATCGGCTACGTCGAGCAGGACGCGCCCGTGCTCGCCGGCACGATCCGCGCGAACCTGCTGCTCGGCTCACCGGACGCCACCGAGGACGACTGCGTCCGGGTGCTCGAGGCGGTCAACCTCGGCGAGGTGCTGCACCGCGACCCCCGCGGCCTCGACGCCCAGGTCGGCGAGGACGGCGTGATGCTCTCCGGCGGCGAGCGGCAGCGACTCGCGATCGCCCGGGCGCTCCTCGCCGCTCCCCCGATCCTGCTGCTCGACGAGTCGACCTCGTCGCTCGACGGCGTCAACGAGCAGAAGATGCGCCTCGCGATCGACGCCGTCGCCGAGGACCGCACGCTGCTCGTCATCGCGCACCGGCTGTCGACGGTCGTCGACTCCGACGTGATCGTCGTGCTCGAGCACGGCCGGGTCGTCGGGGTCGGCACCCACTCCGAGCTCGTCGAGTCCACGCCGCTCTACCGCGACCTCGCCAAGCACCAGCTGCTCGTCTGAGTCGGTCCGCGGCGGCCTGGGTCGCGGCCGCGACCGAGGCCGGGGTCGGGGTCGGGGTCGTGCGGCTCAGGCGGCGTGCGGGTCGGTCCCGGTGGTCAGAGGACCGCTCCCCCGGGGTTCGCGAGCCCCTCGTCCATGTCGCTGTGGTCGACGTGCCCGCCGGCCGCCCGGACCTCGTCGAGCGCCCGGGCGCTCCGGTCGTCGTCCACACCGACGACCAGGTCGTCGTACACCGCGACGTCGAACCCGGCAGCACGGGCGTCGAGTGCCGTCGCCCGGACGCAGTGGTCGGTGGCGATGCCGACGACGTCGACGGTGACGACCCGGTGCTCGGCGAGGACCTCGGGCAACCCGACGCCGTCCTCGGTGCGCGCCTGGAACGCCGAGTAGTCCGGCGTCCCCTGCCCCTTGAGGACGTGGACGTCGATCACCGTGGTGTCGAGCCGTGGGTGGTACTCGGCCCCCGGCGTCCCGGCGACGCAGTGCACCGGCCAGGTCGTCTCGTAGTCCGGGCCCTCGGGACCGGCGAAGTGCCCGCCGTTGTCGTCGTCGCCGTGGTGCCAGTCACGGGACCCCACGATGAGGTCGTACTCGTCGGCGTGCCGGCCGAGGAAGGCGGTGATGCGCCGCGCGAGGTCGTCCCCGCCGGTCACCCCGAGCGCACCGCCCTCGGTGAAGTCGTTCTGGACGTCGACGACGAGGAGTGCCCTGGACATGTGACCATCCAACACCCGCGGGCTCAGGACCCGGTGAGCCGGCTCCCGCACGAGTACGTCGCCGCGGTCACCGCGTCGAGCGCCGGCAGCGCCGCCGCCCGTGACGACCCGATGGCGTAGAACGCGAAGGTCAGACGGGTGCCGTCGGCGGCGTCGATGTAGCCGCCGAGCGTGTTCGCGCTGTCGATCCAGCCGGTCTTCGCGTGCACCTTGCCGCGGGCGACGGCGTTCGCGCCGGTGAAGCGGCTCGCCAGCGTGCCCGACTGCCCCGACACGGGCAGGGCGTTGGCCAGCGTCCCCAGTCCCTTCGCGCCGGCCGCCACCTGCACCATGAGGTGGGCGACGAAGTTCGGCGACACGGCGTTCGCGGCGCTCTCCCCCGAGCCGTCCTTGATGACGATGCCGGACGGGTCGACGCCGTACGTCCCCAGCGCCGCCTGGTACACGGACGTCAGCGACGCGGCGGACCCGTTCGCGCCGGACTCCTTCGAGGAGATCCGCGCGAGCATCTCGGCCAGCGTGTTGTCCGAGTTCGGGATCATCTGACCGATGAGCGTCGACACCGGCTGCGACGAGACCGTGGCGATCGTGTCCGAGCTGGTCGTCGCGCGCTGCACGACCTGCGCGTTCGCGGCACCGGCGACCCCGGCGTTCGCGAGGGCCGTCTTGAACAGCGCCCCGGCACGGCCGATGGGGTCCGTGGAGCGCGGCGAGGTCTGGGCCCCGGGGTTCGCCCGGTCCCCGTCGACCATGAGCGCGGTGACCTCGGGCTGGTACCCGATCGTCCGTTCGCTGACGGGCCACGTCGGGTCCCAGGCGTCGGCGGCGCTCCAGTAGGTGCCGTCCGCGACGATCGTCGTGACCGGGGTGCTGCCGAGCTTCGCCTTGACCTGCTGGGCGAGCTGCGCGAGCGTCGGCGCCCCCGGGTAGACCGTGGCACCGCCGGCGGACAGGGTCGCGTCGCCGTGGCCGACGAGGGCGATCGCGCCGCCGGACTCCCTCGTCACGGTGGTCGGGATGCGGTGGTCGCCCCCGAGGACGGCCAGGGCGGTCGCCGTGGTCAGGGTCTTCATGACGCTGCCCGTCTGCGCGGCCTTGTCACCGTTCCGGGAGAACAGCACCTCGCCCGTCTTCGCGTTCATCACGTACCCCTCGAACGCGCCGAGGCCGCTCGCCGAGGCGGCGGACGTGATGGTGCAGGTCCGGAGTGCGGACGGACCGGCGGCATCGTCCGGCACCGTCCGGCCGCTCGGCGTCGGTGTCGGGGTGGGTGCGGTCGTCGTCGGCGTGGCGCTGCTCGACGTCGACGGTGTCGCCGTCGCGGCCGTCGTGGTCTCGGGCGTCGGCATGGTCGCCGCCGCCACGGCCACGGCGCCGCCGGAACCGAGCACGAGCACGGTCGCGAGGCCGCCCGCGATCCACGGGACCGGGCGTCGTGCGAACGAGGCGCGGACGGCGGTGCGCGCGGCGCGGAGGCGATCCGCGACGCCGCGCGGTGAGGGCTGCTGCTCGGACATCGCGAACGATCCTACGGAACTGCGGCAGGAGCCTCCAGGCCCTCTTCTCGGACCGCGGCGATCAGCGGGCCCTCGCGCGGGCGCCGTCGGCCCGGTACCGGACGCCGACCTGGCGGCGCGCCTCGTCCATGAGGGCCATGATCGCGATGGTCTCCTCGGGGTCCATCGGGCCGCCTTCGTGGGTGCCGGACTCGACCATGGACTCGAACGCGCGCGCCTCGTGCGCGTAGCCGGCGAGCTCCTCGCGGCCGTCGAACTCCTCGACCACACGGCCGTCGCGGTCGCGGAGCCGCCACGTCGTCGGGGTGAACCACGTCGAGTCGAGGTCGATGCGACCGTCCTCGCCGATGATCGAGGCCGTGTTCGGGCTCGCGAGGTCGAGACCGAAGTGGAGCATCGACTGCGTGCCGCCCTCGTGCGTCAGGACGAGGCCCATCTGGGTGTCGACGCCCTGGTCGCTGAGGGTGCCGGCAGCGACGACCGACGTCGGGACACCGAGGACGTCCACGGCGAACGACACCGGGTAGATGCCGAGGTCGAGCAGGGCCCCGCCGCCGAGCTCCGGGTCGTTCAGGCGGTGTGCCGGATCGGACGGCAGCGCCTGGTGGTGGGTGGCCTCGACGAGTCGGACCCGGCCGATCCGCCCCTCGGAGACCAGCTCGCGGATCATCGCCATCTGCGGGAGGAAGCGCGTCCACATCGCCTCCATCACGGCGACGTCGGCGCGCCGCGCGGCGTCGACGACGCGCCTCGCCTCGTCCGCCGTGATCGTGAAGGCCTTCTCGACGAGGACGTGCTTGCCGGCCTCGATGGCGAGCAGGGCGTCCGCCGCGTGCCGCGAGTGCGGGGTCGCGACGTAGACGGCGTTCACCTCGTCGTCCGCGACGAGGTCCTCGTAGGAACCGTGTGCCCGCGGGATCGCCAACTCGGCCGCGAATGCCTCGGCACCCGCGGCCGTCCGACTGCCGACCGCGACGAACTCGATCCCCGCCGCCGTGCAGTCGCCGACGAAGGACCGTGCGATGCCGCCCGTTCCGATGACTCCCCAGCGAACCGTCATGCCACCTGTCTACCAGGACGCCCGGACGGCACACCGCTGTCCACCCGCAGCACATTGGTATGGACCGCACGGCCGATTGCCAGCTAGCGTGCTGCTGCACCCCCGAACGGGGGTCCAGCGGTCGCGTCCGACGACCGCCCCACCAGCAGAAAGCGATCAGGTCTCCGCCATGCGCCGATCCATCCTGTCCGCCGTCGCCACGAGCGCGGCGATCGTCCTCACCTCGACCCTCGTCGGCGTCACGCCGGCAGCCGCACACGGCTGGGGGTCACCCGGACACGGGTGGACACCACCAGGGCACTCGGCCGACGCCGGACTGCAGCCGCGCACGCAGTTCACGATGGCGGCCGACGGGTCCTCCGGCGCGACCCAGGGCGGCGAGGGCATCCCGAACATCGACTCCGTCAAGAAGACCATCGCCACCTACTACGGCGACCCCGGCACCGGGATCGCGAACCGCACGGACTCGCCGTACATCCGCGAGATGCGCTCCATCGTGGACCGCCAGAGCGCCCAGCTGCGGCGCATCCACGACGCCGCGGTCCGACGCGGCGAGAAGCCCGCGATCGTCCTCGACGCCGACGACACGACGCTGTGGACCTACGACATGGAGGTGGCGGACATGCACTTCGTGTTCGACCCGGCCCGTCAGGACGAGTGGGTGCAGGACGAGCGCTTCCCCGCCACGCCGTCGATGGTCGGGTTCGTGAACCGGGCACAGGCGCTCGGCTTCACGATCTTCGGGCTGACCGGTCGGAACGACGACCAGAAGGCCGCCACCGTCCAGAACCTGTCGAAGGTCGGCTACACCGCCTTCACGAACGACCGCTTCTTCACGAAGTGGACCGGGGTCGGCGCGTCCCAGCAGCCGTCGTACATCACCTGCGCCACCGCCAAGTGCACCACCGTCGAGTACAAGGCACTGACCCGGAAGCACATCGAGCAGGACCTCGGCTACGACATCGCCCTGAACATCGGCGACCAGTGGAGCGACCTGCAGGGCGGGTACGCCGACCGCTCCATGAAGCTGCCGAACCCGACCTACTACCTGCCCTCGGCCGACCTGCCCGGCGTCTCCGAGCCGCGTCTGACGCCCCGCACGCACTTCACGATGGCCGCCGACGGCTCCTCGGGCGCCACCCAGAGCGGTGAGGGCATCCCGAACATCGACTCCGTCAAGAAGACCATCGCCACCTACTACGGCGACCCCGGCACCGGACTCGCGAACCGCACCGACTCCCCCTACATCCGCGAGATGCGCTCCATCGTGGCGAAGCAGGCCCCCGTCGTCGCCGCACAGTGCGCCGTCGGCCGGAAGCTCCACCGCAACCCGGCCATCGTCCTCGACGCCGACGACACGACGCTGTGGACCTACGACATGGAGGTCGCCGACATGCACTTCGTGTTCGACCCCGCACTGCAGGACGAGTGGGTGCAGGACGAGCGCTTCCCCGCGACCCCGTCGATGACCTCGCTCGTGTCCGTCGCCCAGCGCTCCGGCTGCACGATCATCGGGCTCACCGGCCGCAACGACGACCAGAAGACCGCCACGATCGAGAACCTGCAGCAGGTCGGCTACCCGCAGTTCCAGGCGACGCAGCGCGGCACGCAGACCTACTACACGAAGTGGACCGGCGTCGGCGCCTCGCAGCAGCCGTCCTACATCACCTGCGCCGCGGCCAAGTGCACCACCGTCGAGTACAAGTCGCAGACGCGTGCGCACATCGAGTCGCGGTCGGGCGGCCGGTACGACGTCGTGGCGAACTTCGGTGACCAGTACAGCGACCTGCTCGGCGGCTCGGCCGACCGGAGCGTGAAGCTGCCGAACCCGACGTACTACCTGCCGTGACACGCACCCAGTGATGCCGAAAGCCCCGGTCAGACAGTGTCTGACCGGGGCTTCTCGGAGCCGCCTGTCGGAATCGAACCGACGACCTATTCATTACGAGTGAATCGCTCTGCCGACTGAGCTAAGGCGGCGGACGCTCCGTTGCCGGAGCGGCACGGGACACGACTATACAGGTTCAGACGAGCGAACGCGAAACGAGCGCGTCGAGGTCGGCGAAGGACCGTTCGAGCTCGTCGACGAGGTGCGTCTCCGACCCAGCGTCCGACCACTCCCACCACGCGTGACGGAGCGTGGCCAACGCCACGAGGGATGCCAGGCGCGCCCGACGGCGGCGCTCCGGAGGCGTGCCGGCGGCGTCCACCGTGGCACCGGACGCTTCGCCTGCCGCCGCCGCGAGCCGCGCCACGATCGCGCCTTCGATCGCCCCCTGGAACTCCTTCATGGACTCCATCCGCCTGCTGAAGAGCTCGGGAGCGGCCCGCAGCACCTGCTGCCGCTCCTCGATCAGCCCGCGCTCCTCGATGAGTTCGCGGGTCGAGTGCACGAGCAGCGCGCCGAGGTCGGCCAGCAGGTCTCCCGTCGGCCCGCCGGCCACGAAGTCCGCCAGGGTCTCGTCGTCCGGCAGCGTCGGATCGTCGCCGAGGAGGGCGCCCTCCTTGTTCGGGAAGTAGTTGAAGAACGTCCGCGGCGAGACGTCGGCACGGCGCGAGATCTCGTCGACGGTCACCGCGGGGAGGCCGTCCTCGATCGCGATGCGGAGCGCGGCCTGCTGGATCGCGAGTCGGGTGGCGCGGCGCTTCCGCTCGCGCAGACCGGGTTCTGCGTCGGACATGCCGTGATTGTCCCATGCGGGGAGGTGCGGACGGATGGGGAACGTCACAGGGTGCGGTTCGAGACGGACTGGAGGCGCGGTGCGGCTGCACGCGTCGGCCTGCCCCTGGTGGGTGGCCGGGTCCCGCAGGTCGGCGGTTCCTGCGGCGGGCGCGGGGACGCGGGTGGCGCCGGTCAGCGGCGCGCGCGGCTCGCGCGGCTCGCGCGGCTCGCGCGGCTCGCGCGGGTCAGGTGCTGGCGTGGGTCAGCGGCTCGCGCGGGCGATCGTGACGAGCAGCGCCTCGAGCGCCAGCAACGCCGCCACGTTCGCGGCGATCCGCTGCCGGGCGAGGGCGATCGCGTCGAGCACCTCGAGCGCAGCGGCCGGCGTCACCGACTGCAGTGCGTGGTCGAGGTGTTCCCGCATCGCGAGGTTCACCGGTTCCGCGGGTGCCCCGAGCCCGAGCAGCAGCAGGTCGCGGTACAGCGACGAGACGTCGACGAGGATGCGGTCCAGGCCGTCCCGGAGGCTCCGTGTGGCACGACGCTTCTGGTCCTCTTCCAGCAGCCGCAGCTGCGAGCGGAGGGCCGGCGGGATCGTGCCGCCCGGCTCGATCCCGAGCGACCGGAGTGCGGCGTCGCGTTCCTCGGAGTCGCGCTGCTGCGTGATCGCCTTGGCGTCCTCGTCGGCGACGGCGAGCAGGTCGGCGGCAGCCATCACGGCGTCACCGACCGTCCGGACGCCGAGCACCGTCGTCAGGGTCCGACGCCGGCGGTCGCGGGCGTCCTCGCTCGTGGCGAGACGCTGCGCCATCCCGATGTGGCTCTGCGCCTGGCGCGCGGCGTCCATCGCGAGCGCACGGTCGACACCGGTGCGGGCGACGATGAGGTCGGCGACGGACTCGATGCCCGGCACGCGCAGGCGGACCGAGCGCACGCGTGACCGGATGGTGGGCAGGAGGTCGGCCTCGCTCGGGGCGCAGAGGATCCACACGGTGCGCTCCGGCGGTTCCTCGAGCGCCTTGAGCAGCAGGTTCGAGGTGCGTTCCGTCATGCGGTCGGCGTCCTCGATGATCACCACGCGGTACCGCCCGACCGAGGGCGAGTAGTGCGACGAGGTCACCAGCTGCCGGATCTCGTCGATGGTGATGATGACCCGCTGCGTGGTCAGGACCGAAACGTCGGGATGGGTCTTTCGCGTGATCTGCTGGAGGGTGTGGTCGTCGTCCGGCCCGTGCCGACGAGGGCGCGG
>NZ_BACZ01000482.1 GCF_000333375.1 Curtobacterium sp. B18 | reverse complement strand
TCGCGACCCCGGGGTTCCTGCACGAACCCGTCCTCGTGCCCGCCGTCGAGCGGGGCCTCGCCGTCCTGTGCGAGAAGCCGCTGACGACGAGCGCCGAGGACTCCCTGCGGCGGACGCTGCTCGACGACCACGACGCGATCTACTGCGTCGTCGACATGCACGCCATCACCTCGCCGCAGGACCCGGCCGAGCTCCGCGCGAACACGCGGGCGACGGCCGCGCAGTACATCGCCTCGGGCATCGACCCGACCAAGGCGACGCTCTTCGTGCAGTCGCACGTGCCGGCGCACGCCGAGCTCGCCTGGGTCCTGAACACCCTGACCGGCTTCGGTGAGGCGAGCCGGATGACCCAGTTCAAGGACAAGTCCGCCCGGCAGGGTGCCGAGGCCGCGTCGGTCGGCCTCTTCACGTACCCGATCCTGATGGCGGCGGACATCCTGCTCTACGACACGAAGGTCGTGCCGGTCGGCGACGACCAGCGACAGCACGTCGAGCTCACGCGTGACCTCGCGGGGCGCTTCAACTCGCGGTTCGGCGACACGTTCGTCGTGCCGGAGGCCCGGATCCTCACCGACACGGCGCGGATCTACGACCTGCAGGACCCGACGAGCAAGATGAGCAAGTCGGCCGCGTCCGACAACGGCCTCATCCGACTGCTCGACGACCCGAAGCGCACCGCGAAGAAGATCCGCTCGGCGGTCACCGACACCGAGCGCGAGATCCGGGCCGACCGGCAGGCGAAGCCCGGTGTCACGAACCTGCTGTCGATCCTGTCGGCGTTCACCGGCACCGCGGTCGCCGACCTCGAGACGTCGTTCCAGGGCAAGGGCTACGGCGACCTCAAGGGCGAGGTCGCCGACGCCGTCGTCGCCGAGCTCGAACCGGTGCGCGCCCGCACGCTCGAGCTGCTCGACGACCCGGCCGAACTCGACCGACTGCTCGCGATCGGGGCGGACCGCGCTGAGTCGATCGCGTCCGAGACCCTCGCGCGGGTCTACGAGCGCATCGGCTTCGTGCCCCGCACCCGGCGCTGACCGTGCGCCCCGTCACGCTGTCGTCCGCCCGGGTGCACCTCGACGTGCCCACCCGGGCGGACGCCGCGGCGATCACCGAGGCCTGCCAGGACCCGGACATCGTGCGCTGGACCACGATCCCGACGCCGTACACCGCCCGGGACGCCGCCACCTTCGTCGACGCGCTCGTCGGCCCGGGGTGGGCGTCCGACCGCGAGTACACGTGGGCGATCCGCCGGACCGGGTCCACCTGGCTCGAGGGGATCATCGGGTACCGCACCGCCCGACGCGACCTCGGCTTCTGGCTCGCACCGTCGGCCCGCGGCACCGGACTCATGCACGACGCGGTCGGCCTCGTGGTCGACTGGGCCTTCGCCGAGGGCGCCCCGGACGTCTACTGGGAGTGCTACGTCGGCAACACCGCCTCGGCTGCCGTCGCCCGCGCCGCGGGGTTCTCGTACACGGGCACCGGCGACGCGCTCGTGCCCGGACGCCAGGGCGCGCCGACCGCGGCGTGGAAGGGGCTGCGCCGCGCCGACGGGACGCCGGCGTCCGACCTCCCCTGGCCCATCGACCCGGACGGGGGACAGCGTGATGACGCGTCACCGACCGATCGCCGCTAGTCTCGGAACGTGACCGCGACACCCGCTCCGCCGGACCCGTCGGCATCCCCGCCGGCGCACTCCTCGGCGTCCCCGGCCGAGGTGCGTGCCATGCGCCGAGCCCTCGAGCTCGCGGCACTCGGCCCCGCGGTCGGCGACCACGTCCGCGTCGGCGCCGTCATCCTCTCGCCCGCGGGCGACGTCCTCGCCGAGGGGTGGCACAAGGGCGCCGGCACCCCGCACGCCGAGGTGGACGCACTGTCCAGGGTCGACCCGGCACACCTCGTCGGCGCGACCGCCGTCGTGACCCTCGAACCCTGCAACCACACCGGTCGCACCGGGCCCTGCGCCGTCGCGCTGCTCGAGGCCGGTATCGGCCGTGTCGTGTACGCCGTCGACGACCCCGGTCCGGCAGCGCGCGGCGGCGCCGACCGCCTCCGAGCCGGCGGCGTCGACGTCCTGTCCGGTGTCCTCGCGGCCGAGGTCGAGGAGTTCCTCGAACGCTGGCTCCTGTCGGTGCGTCTCGGCCGCCCGTGGGTGACCGTCAAGTGGGCGTCGAGCCTCGACGGTCGGGCCGCCGCGGCCGACGGCACGAGCCGCTGGATCACCGGGGCCGCCGCACGCCAGCACGTCCACGAGCAGCGGGCAGCGCACGACGCGATCCTCGTCGGCACCGGCACCGTCCTCGCCGACGACCCGAGCCTGACCGCCCGGGGCGACGCGGGCGAACTGCTCGCCGACCAGCCGGTCCCGGTCGTGTTCGGCGACCGCCCGGTCCCCCCGGATGCCGCCGTCCGCCGCCACCCGCGGGCACTCGTGACGATGCCCGGCCACGACCTCGCCGCCTCGCTCGGCGCCCTCCGCGCGCACGGGGTCCACTCGGTGTTCGTCGAGGGCGGTCCGACCGTCGCGTCGGCACTCATCGCGGCGGGCCTCGTCGACGAGTACCTCGTCTACCTCGCGCCCGTGCTGCTCGGCGGCCCGCGTGTCGCCCTCGACGACGTCGGTGTGGGAAGCATCGGCGAGCGTCGCAGGTTGGACGTACTATCGACCACCAGCCTCGGCCCCGACCTGCTGGTCCGAGCCCGACCCCACCGCGCATCCCGCCCGGCGACGGCCGAGCCCGGGATCGCGGGGCCCCAGAACGACCGGAGCACCCCATGACCGATGCACTCACCTCCCCCACCCCCGGGAGCCCGGTCCAGTACGAGGTCTCGACGAACGTGCCCACGACGCACGGGACGTTCGAGATGCGCGCCTACCGCGATCTCGTGACCAGTGCGGAACACGTCGCCATCATCGCCACCGACCCCGCAGGCGCGAAGCCGGTCGACGGCGCGCTCGTGCGCGTGCACTCCGAGTGCCTGACGGGCGAGGCGTTCGGTTCGCTCAAGTGCGAGTGCGGCCCGCAGCTCGACGCCGCGCTCGACACGATCGCCGCCGAGGGTGGCGTCGTGATCTACCTGCGCGGGCAGGAGGGGCGCGGCATCGGGCTCATCAACAAGCTCAAGGCCTACCGCCTGCAGGAGGACGGCCTCGACACGCTCGACGCCAACCTCGCGCTCGGCCTCCCCGCCGACTCCCGGGCGTACGGCGGTGCCGCCGGCATCCTCGCCGACCTCGGCATCACGAGTGTCCGGCTCCTGTCGAACAACCCCGAGAAGCGTCGCCAGCTCGAGGAGCACGGGATCACCGTGGAAGGACTCGTGCCGCTCGTGGTGGGCATCTCGGCGCAGAACGCCGGCTACCTCGACACGAAGCGCGACCGCATGGGACACCAGCTCCCCGCGCACCTCGAAGCGGGCAGCCCGCTCGCCTGAGGCGCGTCCGGCCCGCACTCGGGCGCTCCTGGGTGGATTCGCAGGTGCACGACATCTGTCGTACGATGGGGGCTTCCGTCACAAGCGGTCCCACCACCTCGAACCGAACGCACCCGATCGGTGTCCGCGCCACCCTGCGCGAACCGACCGGTGTCCGCCGTCCGGAACACCGCTGCGCTCCTCACGAGCGTCATCCTCGGAGTCCACTCACCCCATGTCCGCCGCACCGGCACCCGCAGCCCCGAAGACCGCAGGCAACCCGCGCTCCCGCGTCGTGATCGCCAGCCTCGTCGGCACGTCCATCGAGTTCTACGACTTCTACGTCTACGCCACCGCCGCGGTCCTCGTCTTCCCGACCCTCTTCTTCCCGAACGAGGACCCGACGGCCTCGCAGCTGTCCTCGTTCGTGACGTTCGCCCTCGCGTTCTTCGCCCGTCCGATCGGCTCGATCATCTTCGGCCACTTCGGTGACCGCGTCGGCCGCAAGGCGACCCTCGTGGCCTCCCTGCTGGTGATGGGCACCGCCACCTTCCTGATCGGCTGCCTGCCGACGTTCGCCTCGATCGGCATCTGGGCACCGGTCCTGCTCGCCGTGATGCGCTTCGCCCAGGGCGTCGGCCTCGGTGGCGAGTGGTCGGGCGCGGCACTGCTCGCGACCGAGAACGCCCCGAAGGGCAAGCGCGGCGTGTTCGGCTCGATGCCGCAGCTCGGCGCGCCGATCGGCTTCCTGCTCGCCAACGGCCTGTTCATCGCGATCAACGCGGCGATGCCGGCCGGCGCGGACGGCACCCCGAACCCGGAGTTCCAGGCCTGGGGCTGGCGGATCCCGTTCCTGCTCTCCGCCGTCCTCGTCATCGTGGGCCTCTACGTGCGGTTCAAGCTCGTCGAGTCGACGGTGTTCCGGGGCGTCCAGGAGTCCGGTTCGGTCGCGAAGATCCCGCTCGGCCGGGTCTTCCGCACCTCGTGGCGCGCGGTCATCATCGGCACCTTCGGCATGGTCGCGACCTACGTCCTCTTCTACTTCATGACGACCTTCACCCTGTCCTACGGCACCACGGGCGCCGAGGCCGGGCCGCTCGTCCCGAAGATCGGCCTGGGCTACTCCCGCGGCGAGTTCCTCACCCTGCTCATGATCGGCGTGGTGTTCTTCGGCATCTTCACGCCGGTCGCCGGCTTCCTCGCCGACCGGTTCGGCCGTCGCCGCACCCTCATCCCGACGACGATCGGCATCGCGCTGTTCGGCCTGACGTTCCAGCTCTGGTTCGCCGCGTCCACCGGTCCGATCACGGTGGTGACGTTCCTCATCGTCGGGCTGTCGCTGATGGGCCTGACGTTCGGTCCGATGGGCGCCCTGCTGCCGGAGCTCTTCCCGACGAACGTCCGGTACACCGGCTCGGCGATCGCCTACAATGTCGCGTCGATCCTCGGCGCGTCGCTCGCGCCGACCATCGCCCTGGCACTCTGGCA
>NZ_BACZ01000483.1 GCF_000333375.1 Curtobacterium sp. B18 | reverse complement strand
CGACGCGGTCGACGTCAGATGGAGCGGAGGACCGCGACGACCTTGCCGAGCACGGTCGCGGCATCGCCGAGGATCGGCTCGAACGCGGTGTTGCGGGGGAGCAGCCACGTGTGGCCGTCCCGCTGCCGGAAGACCTTGACGGTGGCTTCCTCGTCGAGCATGGCGGCGACGATGTCACCGTTCTCGGCGGTCTGCTGCGACCGCACGACCACCCAGTCCCCGTCGCAGATGGCGGCGTCGATCATCGACTCGCCCACGACCTTGAGCATGAACAGGTCGCCCGTGCCGACGAGCTGTCGGGGGAGCGGGACGATCTCGTCGACGTGCTGCTCGGCGGTGATCGGCACCCCCGCGGCGATGCGACCGACCAGCGGGACGAGGGTCGTCGCGTCGACGTCGGGGCCCTCGGTGTCGGGCGTCGGTTCGTCCACGAGCACCTCGAGCGCCCGCGGACGGTTCGGGTCACGACGGATCCACCCACCGAGCTCGAGCTGCCCGAGCTGGTGGGAGACGCTCGACAGTGAGGAGAGGCCGGCGGCGTCCCCGATCTCGCGCATGCTCGGCGGGTAGCCCCGGCTCGCGATCGACGCACGGATCGCGTCGAGGATCGCCTGCTGCTTCGCCGTCAGCGGCTTCTGGCCCCGCAGTTCGTCCGCCACGTCGTCTCGCCCTTCGTCGGTGCCGGGCCGTGCCCGCGGGAATGTCGGTGGTCCCCGCTTGACTTGTCCCAGTCGATCGAAACAGTATCCGACCGGTCACCGCCGGACAAACACCTGTTCGAGCGTGTCGGCAGAAAACCCACCAGAAATCTCCGCACAGGACTTGTGCGGCTCGTCATTCGAAACTATGTTCGGTACAGGACTTCGGTTCACCCGAACGGGAAGGCAAGAACGACATGAGCACCATCGCCATCGCTGACATCCAGCGCACCGCGCCCGCCGTGCGTACGCGCCTGCGCCTCACGCGTCGCGGTCGGGTCGTCCTGACGACGCTCGCCGCGATCCCGCTGCTGATCGGTGTGGCACTCGCCGTGCTGAACGGCGGGCAGGCGTCCGCCGGCAACACCGAGTCGCACGCCCACTTCGAGACCGTGACGATCCAGCCGGGCGAGACGCTCTGGCAGCTCGCGGAAGAGACCGCGCCGAACGCCGACCCGCGTGACTTCGTGCAGGACGTCGTGAGCCTCAACGCCCTCGACGGCTCCGGTCTGCAGGCCGGTCAGGAGATCGCGATCCCGGCGCAGTACACCGCCGCGCACTGACGCGACGCCGGCCGCCACGCAGCGCCGCAGAAGTGTCGCGACGGCCCACCGTCCGGACGGCCGGTCGTCCGACCGCCCGTGCGGCCTACGATGGATCGGTGGCATTCACGCTCGAAGACCTCCCGATCCGAGACGACC
>NZ_BACZ01000484.1 GCF_000333375.1 Curtobacterium sp. B18 | reverse complement strand
GGACCGTGGTTCCATCCGGACCGATCGCCCGGAGAGCCCGGAGAGTCCGGCGCGCCCGGAGCGCCCGGAGCGCCCGAGCGCCCCGTTCGCCGTGGCCCGCCCCCGGCCTACTCGGCCGCGCGGTGCACCCGCAGCACCCGGAACCCCTTGTCCGTCGACGCCCGCGACACGTGGAACCCACCGTCGAGCGTGTCGTGCAACCACCGCTGCAGTGAGTCGCCGCCGAGGTCCTTCGACACGACCAGCCAGGCGTCACCCCCGACCTCGAGCCGGGGCAACCACGTCAACAGGATCTGGTGCAGCTCGTCCTTGCCGACCCGGATGGGCGGGTTCGACCAGATCGTCCGGAACCGCAGCTCGGCGGGCACCTCGTCCGGCAGGGCGACGGTGACGTTGTCGACCCCCGCGGTCGCGGCGTTCGCCCGGGCGAGCCCGAGGACACGCTCGTTGACGTCGACGCCCCACACCTCGGCACTCGGGGAGTCGAGCGCCATCGTGATCGCGATCGGGCCCCAGCCGCACCCGACGTCGAGCAGGGCGCCGTCGTGCGCCGGGGGCGGCACGGAGCCGAGCAGCACGCGGGTCCCGCGGTCGAGGCCGTCCGGGCTGAAGACCCCCGCAGCGGTGGTCAGCGTGAGCGGCCGACCGGCGAGGGTGACGTGGATCTGGCGTTCGCGGGTGTCCGACGACGGGTTCGCGGAGAAGTAGTGGTCGTTCGCCATGGATGAACCGTACCGGGAACCCCGTGTGTCCCGAGGCCCCGAGCGGTACCCTGTGGAGAAGATGACGGACACCACGAACCGAGACGCAGAGACCACCGACGACAGCGCTGCTGGTGTCGTCGAGCGGGTCCTGCGCAACGCCGACTCCCGCGCGAGTTCCTCGATCTTCGCCCCCGCGCAGGCGATCCAGACCCGATCGGTCGACGACCACGCCTGGACGGGCGACGGCGACCAGTACGACCGCGAAGACCGTGCGGCGCTCCGCCGCGTCGCCGGGCTCTCCACCGAACTCGAGGACGTCACCGAGGTCGAGTACCGGCAGCTCCGGCTCGAGCAGGTCGTCCTGATCGGTGTGTACCCGCACGGGGACGCCGCCGACGCCGAGAACTCGCTCCGCGAACTCGCCGCCCTCGCCGAGACCGCGGGTGCCGTGGTGCTCGACGGCCTGCTGCAGCGGCGCCCGAACCCCGACCCCTCGACCTACCTCGGCAAGGGCAAGGCAGAGGAGCTCGCGATGGTCGTCAAGGCGACCGGCGCGGACACGGTCATCGCGGACACCGAACTCGCACCGTCCCAGCGTCGTGCGCTCGAGGACGTGGTGAAGGTCAAGGTGATCGACCGGACGGCCGTGATCCTCGACATCTTCAGCCAGCACGCCAAGAGCCGCGAGGGCAAGGCGCAGGTCGAGCTCGCCCAGCTCGAGTACCTCCTGCCGCGTCTGCGTGGTTGGGGTGAGTCGATGTCCCGCCAGGCCGGTGGTCAGGTCTCCGGCGGTGCGGGTATGGGCTCGCGTGGTCCCGGTGAGACGAAGATCGAGCTCGACCGTCGTCGCATCCACACGCGCATGTCGAAGCTCCGTCGTCAGATCGCCTCGTTCCGACCCGCGCGCGAGGCCAAGCGCGCCGAGCGCAACCGCAACGAGGTCCCGAGCGTCGCGATCGCCGGCTACACCAACGCCGGCAAGTCCTCGCTGCTCAACCGGCTGACGAGCGCGGGCGTCCTCGTGCAGAACCAGCTGTTCGCGACGCTGGACTCGACCGTCCGCCGCACCAACTCGGCGAAGGGTCGCGAGTACACGTTCGCCGACACGGTCGGGTTCGTGCGCAACCTGCCGCACCAGCTCGTCGAGGCCTTCCGCTCCACCCTCGAAGAGGTCGGCGACGCCGACGTCATCGTGCACGTCGTCGACGGCTCCCACCCGGACCCCGCGGCCCAGCTCGCGACGGTGCGGGACGTCATCGGTGACGTGGGCGCCCGGGACATCCCCGAGATCGTCGCGTTCAACAAGTCGGACCTCATCGACGAGTCGCAGCGGCTCGTCCTGGTCGGCCTCGTCCCGGACGCCGTGTTCGTCTCGGCGCGCACGGGCGAGGGCATCCAGGACCTGCTCGAGGCGATCGAGTCGCGGCTGCCCGAGCCGGACGTCGAGCTGACCGTCGTGGTGCCGTACGACCGAGGGGACCTCGTGTCGTCGTTGCACGACGCGGGTGCGGTCGAGCACGTCGACTACGTCAAGGACGGCACCGGGCTGCAGGTCCGCTGTTTCAGCGTCAGGTCGCAAAGCTCGACCCCT
>NZ_BACZ01000485.1 GCF_000333375.1 Curtobacterium sp. B18 | reverse complement strand
CCCGGTGCGGCGGTGACGCCCGAGATCGTGAAGAGGATCGCGATGAGAAACGCCGCCGCGAGGACGACGATCGAGAGCCAGGTGCCGAGGTTCGAGACGAGGCTCGACGCGGTGCTCAGCGACCCCGAGACGCTCGACGCGAGGTCGGACTCGGTCGACACCGTGGCGCTGGTGAGCTGCTTCTGCAGGGCGGTCTTGATCGTGCCGACGTCGGCGGACGACGTCGCCGAGACGTAGATCGAGGTGACCTTGCCGTCCAGGTCGGCCAGTGCCTGCGCGGTGTCCAGCGGGATGTACGTGTTCGAACCGGTGGTCGACGACGAGCCGGTGGACGACACGATGCCGATGACCGTGAAGTCCTTCCCGCCGATGGAGACGGTGTCGCCGACGGCCTTCGACTCGCTCTTCGCGTAGGTGGCGTCGAGCACGACGACGTCCTTGCCGGCGTCCTTCGCCGTGAACGTGCGGCCCGTCGTGAGCTCCGTGCTCGTGAGCGGCCCGACCGTGTCGCCCGACACCGGGATGCCGGTGACGGTGAACGAGTCGACGCTGAACGAGCCGCCGCCGAAGCCGCCGCCCTCGCCGCCGCTCGGCGGCCCCTGCTGTGCCCCGGTGCCGCTGCTGCTGTCGCTCGAGCTGCTGCTGCTCGAGCTGCTGTCCGACTGCTGCTGCACCTGGCCGGAGAACGTGCTGTTCTCGAGGGTCAGGACACCGGTCGCGGCCTTCACCCCGCTCGTGCTCGTGACGGTCTCGACGTCGGTGGCGCTCAGCGTGCTCGACCCGCGGGACACGGCGAGGCGGGACTGCGAGAGGTCGGTCGATCCGCTGCTGCTGCCGGAGCTGCCCTGGCTGCCGAAGTCGAAGCTCGGGCGGCCCGTGGCGGAGCCGGTCGGGGTCTCGGTCTTCGTCACGGTGATGTCCGTGCCGACGCCGTAGACCGACTGCAGCACGCTCGCCTGCGCGGCCTTCACGCCGCCCGCGATCGAGGACACGATGACCACGAGGGCGATGGCGAGCGCCATGCCGATCGCGATGATGACGGTCTGCTTCTTGCGGTTCGTGAGTTCGCGCCTGAGGTAGGTCAGGAACATGGTTCTCCTCGGTGTTGGGGTCGAGGAGACCGTAGGGAGGCAGTCGATGAGCGGCGCTGCCGGATCCGAAGAACTTCCGATGAAGCCTCAGCCGGCGTCGCCGTAGGTGCGGCGCAGGTGCTCGGCGTAGCCGCCGGGCGTCCGGCCGTCGAACCGGCCGCTCGTCACCACGGGGAGCGCCGTCGTCGCCCGGACGTCGAAGCCGAGGGCACGCGCCCGTCCGACCAGCCGGACGTCCTCGTGCTCGGGTACCGGGTCGAAGCCGCCCAGCGTCAGGCAGACGTCGCCGCGGACGCCGAGGTTGGCACCGTGCACGTGGCCGAGCGTCGACCCCGGCGGGTGCGCGTGCACCCACCGGGCGAGCACCACGGGGTCGAGGTCGACCGGGTCCGGGACGACCGCCCCCACCAGGACGTGCGCGCCGTCGTCGTGGGCGTCGACCTGCTGCACGAGCCACCCCGGGTCGACCCGGGAGTCCGCGTCCGTGTGCGCGGTCCACCGTTCGGCCGGCGGCGGACCGCTCGCGAGGGCCTTGCCGGTCCCGACCGCCCGGGCACGCCCGACGCCGACGTGCGCGGTCTCCACGACGTCCAGGGGCACCACCTGCCAGAGCGGGTCCGCGGCGACGGACGACCGGAGGACCGCCGCCGTGGTGTCCGAACAGCCGTCGAGCACCACCGTGACGGCGACGCCCACCCCGGGGTGCACCCGCCCGAGGACCCGGATCGCGTCGGCGAGGGCCAGGACGCACCCGGCGACCCCGTCCTCCTCGTCGTGGGCGGGGACGACGACGTCGATGCGTCCGGGCAGCGTCACGGTGTCAGGCCCTCGACCGCGGCGACGGAGCGCACCGCGGGTCCGGGGAGGACGCTCAGCACGAAGTCCTCCTCGACGTGCCGGACGAGCGCCGGACGCGGCCACCGCTCGGCGATGCGGGCGTCGACGGCGTCGCCCGAGGTGACCGCGTCGTCGTCCGGGTGCCGCCAGTGGCAGGCGACGAGGACCCCGTCGTCGTCGAGCGACCCGAGGACCCGGTCGATCGTCGCGTCGAGGTCCGCCGGCGACAGGTAGTAGCCGACCTCGGAGACCACGACGAGGTCCCACCGGCCGTCCGGCCACTCCGAGGGCAGCGCAGCCTGGACGAACCGGGCCGCCGGGGCGCGCAGCCGTGCGCGGGTGAGGGGCGAAGCCGCGATGTCCGTCCCGAGGACGTCGTCGGCGCGTTCGGTGAGCGCCGCGGTGAGGACCCCCGTCGCACATCCGAGCTCGAGCGCCGACCGGTAGTGCTCGCGGGGGAGCGCCGCCAGGGTCACGGCACGCTTCCGCCGCTCGTACCAGGAGCCGTCGAAGTCCCACCCCTCGGGCTTCCGGTCGTAGTGGGCGTCGAACGAGGCGCGGGAGCGCGAGGCCGGAGCGTCGGACACGGCGAAGAACCACTCGGTCGACCGGAGGTGGTGCGCGGCGTGCCGGGCGTCGACGACGGCCTCGTCGCCCGGTGCCGGCGACAGCGGACGGGTCTGCGACGGGTACGCGTCGAGCGCCGCACGCTTCCGGTCGAGCACGGCCGGCGGGAGCACCAGCGCGCGGGCACGGTCCCACGGCGCCGCGGGGGCGGCCGGGTCGTCCCAGTGCCAAGCCCACACCGGGTACTCGAGCAGGCGGGCTCCGGGTGTTCCCGCGACGACGTCCGCCGCCACCTCGCCGGCGATCCGGTGGTCCCGGTGCCCGTCCCCGCGCCACGGTGCGACGACCAGCACGGGACCGTCGACCGCTGCGAGTCGCTTGGTGAGCGCCGCCCGGAGCACGTCCGGGTGCTCGCGCAGTCCACCGTCGGGGACGCCCAGGACCGAGGCGCTCGCCGCGGGGTCGAGCAGCCGCACCGCCGCACGGAACTCGGCGTCCCGCACCGTGCGCAGTCGCTCGGGCGAGGTCGTCGAGGAGTGCGGGTGCGATCCCTCGCCCCGGGTCGCGAGGAGCACGTGCACGGGGATGCCGGCGTCCGCCGCGGAGGCGATGAGCCCGCCGGCACCGAGGGTCTCGTCGTCGGGGTGCGGTGCGACGACCACGATCGCGGCGAGGCCGTCGAGCCGGACGGGGAGCGGATCGACCGACCGCAGGAACGTCGTCCAGTCCTCGGGGTCGGTGCCCGGTTCCCGGTGGTCGAACGTCACCACGCGACACCGCCGTCCTCGACCACGATCCGGCCGATGCGGGCGAGGTCCCGGTCGCCGTGGTCCTGCAGGACGTAGAGCTCGAGGTCGGCGACCCGTGCCGCGACCGACGCGTCCGCGGTCAGGGGAGCGGGGCCGAGGGTGCGGACGACCCGTTCCCGGACGGCGTCGACGGAGCGGCGGACGCGGGAGCGCACCACCTGGGCGAGCAGCACCCACTCGCGGTCCGTCGTGGCGTCGGGGCCGGGGTCGTCGATGCGTGCGGCGGCGCCGGCGAGGGCGTCCTCGGCGTCCGCGAGGTCCGCGACGGTCGCACCGAGGGCGACCTGCAGGAGTTCGGACCCCCGGTGCCCGGCGGCGCGGTCGCGCAGGAGGCGGGCGAGTCCGACGGCACCGCCCCACCAGCACGCGGCGACGCCGATCCCGCCCCACGCGAACCCGGGGCGTGCGGTGTACCACCCGGGCTCGCCGACGGGTGTCGCACGCACCCCGGCGAAGTCGACCGGGCCACTCGGCACGTCCGGCATGCCCCGGGCGACCCAGGCCTCGTCGTGCACGGTGACGCCGTCCTGGCGGAGGTCGACGGCGAACAGCTGCCGGTCCTCGCCGACGTGCGCCGTGACGAGGGCGTGCGAGAGGACGGACGCGAGCGAGCACCACGGCTTCGTCCCGTGGAGCAGGACCGAGCCGGTGTCGACCGGGCCGGTGCCGCCCGCTCCGGCTCCCTCCGCGGTCGCCGTGAGCCGCAGCCCCGGCGCCTCGGCGGCGAAGACGCCCCACGTCGAGCCCTCCGGCGCGGTGGCACCGGCCTGCGCCAGGATCGCGAGGGCGTCGAGGTGCGGCTCCACGGCACGGGCGAGGGCGACGTCGGCCGCCGCGACCGCGGCGAGGGCTGCGAAGGACCCACCGGCCGTGCCCTCGGACAGCAGGGGCGCCGTCGCGGCGACCGCACGCACCGACGCGAGCCGGTCCGACGGGGCCGAGCCGCGCCTCCAGGACCCGGCCGCGACCCGTGCGGAGTCCTCGACCCCGTCGGCGTCGACGGAACGGGCGGAGGCCGGCCAAGCCGAGGATCGGAGCATGGCGGCCACGGTACGGAGCGGCCGCCGAGTGCCTGCTCGGGAATCCACAGAGCGCCGAGGGCCGCTCCACAGACGGCTCATAGGAAACTCTCGATACTCGAAGACGTGACCATCTCCCAGCCTGCAGCAGCCCCGCGCCTCACGCGTGCCGACGGAACCCCGTTGCGCATCCTCGTCGTCGACGACGAGGCCAGCCTCACCGACCTGTTGTCCATGGCGCTCCGCTACGAGGGCTGGGACGTCAAGAGCGCCAACGGCGGCCAGGACGCGCTGAGCACGGCGCGTGAGTGGAAGCCGGACGCGATGGTGCTCGACGTGATGATGCCGGACCTCGACGGCCTGCAGGTCCTCAGCCGGCTGCGGCAGAACAACGACGACACCCCGGTGCTGTTCCTCACCGCGAAGGACTCCGTCGAGGACCGCGTCACCGGTCTCACCGCGGGCGGCGACGACTACGTCACGAAGCCGTTCTCGCTGGAGGAGGTCGTGGCACGGCTCCGTGGGCTCATCCGCCGCTCGCAGATCTCGATCTCCGAGGCCGGCGACTCGCGCATCGTCGTGGGCGACCTGGTGCTCGACGAGGAGTCGTACGAGGTGTCCCGCGCCGGTCGGCCGATCGAGCTGACCGCCACCGAGTTCGAGCTCCTCCGGTTCCTCATGCGCAACCCCCGCCGCGTGCTGTCCAAGGCGCAGATCCTCGACCGCGTGTGGTCGTACGACTTCGGCGGCAAGTCCTCGGTCGTCGAGATCTACATCTCCTACCTGCGCAAGAAGATCGACGCGGGCGAGACCCCGATGATCCACACCGTGCGCGGCGTCGGGTACGTCATCAAGCCCACCGCGTGAGGTCGGCCGCGTGACGCTCCGTCGACGGCTGGTCCTCAGCATCGTCGCCCTCGTCGTGGCCGTCAGCGCGGTGATCGGCGCGGGCAGCATCATCGCGCTCGCGTCCATCCAGACGGGTGCGATCGACAGCCAGCTCTCGAAGGCGACCGACCGCGCGAGCACCAAGTTCGGCGAGGGGCAGCAGAACCCGAACGGGCAGCGCCCGAACGACGACGCCCTGCAGCCGCTCGGCCAAGCCGCCGGGACCCTCACCGCCTACTACTTCTCCGGGGGCGGTGCCGGCGGCATCGTCCTCACCGACAACAGCTCGCGGCTGCAGCTCTCCGCGACGCAACTCGACCGCCTGGGCACCGTGAAGGTCGGCGTCGACCCCGCGACGATCGACCTCGGCGGGACCCTCGGGCGCTACCGGGTCGCCGCAGTGCAGGTCGACAACCCGGTGCTCGGCAACGCCGTCCTCGTCGTCGGGCTCCCGATGTCGCCGGTGTACGAGAGCGTCCGATCGCTGCTCGTCGTCGTGATCATCGTCGTCGTGGCCGCCCTGGTCGCCGCGTCCGTCGTCGCCGCGGTCGTCGTCCGACGGTCCCTGCGGCCGCTCGAGCGGGTGGCGGAGACCGCGTCGACCGTGGCCCGGATGCCGCTCGAGCGGAGCGACGCACTGCAGGACGTCCGCGTCCCCGACACCGATCCACGCACCGAGGTCGGACGCGTCGGCAGCGCCTTCAACCGCATGCTCGGGCACATCGCCGGCGCCATGCAGGCCCGCGAACGCTCGGAGCAGAAGGTCCGGCAGTTCGTCGCCGACGCCTCGCACGAGCTGCGCACCCCGCTCGCCTCGGTGCGCGGGTACGCCGAGCTGACCCCCCCGATGGGCGGCGACCTGCCGAAGGACGTCGTCTACGCGATGGGTCGCATCGAGTCCGAGTTCGTCCGCATGACGAGCATGGTCGAGGACCTGCTGCTCCTCGCCCGGCTCGACGAGGGCCGCGAGATCCAGTTCGACGACGTCGACTTGACCGGGCTCGTGCTCGACGCGGTGAACGACGCGCACGCGGCGTCGCCGGACCACCCGATCGAGGTGGACGTCCCGTCGACCCCGGTGACGGTCGTCGGTGACGCGGCACGCCTGCACCAGGTGATCGTCAACCTCGTCACGAACGCCCGCACCCACACCCCCGACGGCACCCGCATCACGGTCGGGATCGCGCCGTCGACCACGGGCACCGGTGTCGACCTGACCGTGCGGGACACCGGGCAGGGCATCGACCCGGAGTTCTTGCCGAAGCTGTTCGAACGGTTCGCGCGTGCCGACAGCTCGCGCTCCCGCACCGCGGGCTCGACCGGGCTCGGGCTCGCCATCGTCGACGCGGTCGTGCAGGCACACGGCGGGTCCGTGGACGTGACGAGCGAGCCGGGGGACACCGTCTTCACCGTGCACCTGCCGGCCGAGCGGCTCGCTGGCGCGGACTGGTCGACGACACCCGAGGTGGCTCCGGCGAGCAGCTGACGGACGGGAGGCGCGGGTCGGGCCCGCACCGCGCCTCCTGTCCGGTGGGCGGTCCGGTCCGGGCCGGGTCCCGGTGCCGGTGGGCGGTCCGGGCTGTCCGCCTGGTGCGGTGGTGGGGCCCCGGCGGGTGCGGCGGCCGGGTCCTCCGCCTGGGGCGGTGGTTGGTCGGGGGCGTCTCGCCGTGCTACAGTTCTCGAAGCCAAAGACCGCCGGTTGTCGTGCTGCTCGCAGCGTGACCGAAGGTCCTCACTCATGAGGCAGCCCGCGCAGGTGTTCCGAACCACTCCTTCCGTTCGCGGGGGAGCAGCTCCGAGCCTCTGCGCCGGAGCTTTTTTCATGTGGTGGGGCTGTGCTTGCCGCAGCCACGGACCTGGGGCTAGCCGGCAAGAACCCCAAGGAGAACCATGGCGAACAAGGAAGCTGCGGTCGCCGAGCTCACGGAGTCCTTCCGTAGCTCGAACGCCGTTCTGCTCACCGAGTACCGCGGTCTCACGGTCGCGCAGCTCAAGGAGCTCCGCAACTCGATCCGTGAGCACGCCACGTACGCCGTGGTGAAGAACACGCTGACCAAGATCGCGGCGAACAACGCCGGCATCTCGTCGTTCGACGACGAACTCGCCGGTCCGTCCGCTCTCGCCTTCGTCCACGGTGACACCGTCGCCGTCGCGAAGTCGCTGCGTGCATTCGCCAAGGCGAACCCTCAGCTCGTGGTGAAGGGTGGTTACTTCGACGGTAACCCGCTCTCCGCGACCGAGGTGGACAAGCTCGCCGACCTCGAGTCCCGTGAAGTCCTGCTCGGCAAGCTCGCCGGCGCCTTCAAGGCCTCGCTGTTCGGTGCTGCGTACCTGTTCCAGGCACCCCTCTCGCAGGCCGTCCGCACCGTGGACGCCCTGCGCGAGAAGCAGGAGTCCGCGGCCTGATCCGGCACGCGTTCCACAACCACACGATCTAGCTAGTAGTAGGAGAAAATCATGGCGAAGCTTTCGCAGGACGAGCTCATCGAGGCCTTCAAGGAGCTCACGCTCATCGAGCTCTCGGACTTCGTGAAGAAGTTCGAAGAGGTCTTCGAGGTCACCGCGGCCGCCCCGGTCGCCGCTGCCGCTCCGGCCGCCGCTGGCGCCCCGGCCGAGGCCGCTGAGGAGAAGTCGGAGTTCGACGTCGTCCTCAAGTCCGCTGGTGACAAGAAGATCCAGGTCATCAAGGAGGTCCGTGGCCTGACGTCGCTCGGCCTCGGTGAGGCCAAGGCGCTCGTCGAGACCGCCGACGCCAAGATCCTCGAGGGTGTCAACAAGGAGACGGCCGACAAGGCGAAGGAGGCCCTCGAGGCCGCCGGCGCCACGATCGAGCTCGCGTAGTCTCGACCGTTCGGTCACGAAGGCCGCTGCCCCTCGGGGCGGCGGCCTTCGTCGCGTGCGGGGCCGGGCGGCGGCCGGTGCGGCTTCGCCGAGTCTCGGCTGGGCGGACGCGCGGGGTGCGGGGCGTGCGGGGCGTGCGGGTACGTTTCGCGGTGAGCGACACTTCACGCCGCTCGACGCCCGTGAGGTGTCGCTGAGCGCGTGAGCTCGCCGCCGTCAGAGTCGCACACCGTGTGCCCGGAACAACGCGCGGAGCCGGTCGAGATCGACGAGGTGCCACCACGTCACCCGGATGACGGTCCGGACAGCCGGGAGCGCCCGGAGCCGGTCTTCGCGCCGCTTCTCTGCCCAGAGCACGTCGGACGGACGACGTCCGTCGAGCATGGTCGGATGCCCTCGCTGCTGACCGCGGTGCTCGTCGGCGCCTGCTCGGCT
>NZ_BACZ01000486.1 GCF_000333375.1 Curtobacterium sp. B18 | reverse complement strand
AGCCGGATCGTGTTCGAGTCTAGCACCCTGCTCGTCGAGGCGCCGAACGTGCTGCACGACGGCACCCTCGTGCTGAACGGCGGCGGCGACCTCTGGCTGCTGCGGCTCCCTGCCGCCGGTGACGCCGTCCTCGACGAGACCGCACTCGTCCCCGTGCCGATGCCCGGCGTCCCCGAGATCAACAACGACCACGTGCTCGACCCCTCGGGCCCGTCCGTCGTGGTGAGTGCTCGCGACGGGGACCTGTACCGGGTGCCGGTGCCGGCCGGGGGAGCGGCGGCGACCCTCACCGACGTCACCACCGCCCTGCCGGTCGTCCGGAAGTTCTACCTGCACGGCATCTCTCCGGACGGGGAGACCCTCGCGGCGATCGTCGGGGAGCGCACCGAGGAGGGCGTCTGGACCACCGACGTCGCCCTCGTCGACCCCGCCACCGGGGACCCGACGTTCCTGACCCGCGACGAGCACCCCGACGACGGCGTCTCGTTCGCCGGGGAGGTGCTCGTGTGGAACTCGGAGCGGTTCACGCCGGGCACCGCGCAGCTCGTCGCGCTCTGGCCGGGGGCGACCGACCCGGTGCGGATCACGAACGACGACCGGGTGAACTGGTTCCCGCACGTCTCGCCGGACGGGGCGCACCTGCTCTACCTGTCGTACGAACCGGGTGTGCAGGGGCACCCGGCCGACCACCGGGTGGAGCTCCGGCTCCTGCCGGGTTCGCTCGTGCGCGGTGCCCGGATCGCCGTCCAGCCGGAGACCCTCGTCACGCTCGACGGCGGGCAGGGGACCGTGAACGTGCCGCCGTGGTCCCAGGATTCCCGCTGGTTCGCGTACTGCGACTACCCGGTGGCGCCGTAGGGCCGCGACGCCGCCGCGGTGCCGCGACGCCGCCGCGGTGCCGCGACCTCACGCGCTGAGCGACAGTTCACGCGCTCGGTGGTCCGTGAACTGTCGCTCAGCGCGAAACACCGGCTGCGCCGCCGGCAGGGCTAGACCTCGCGCACCTGGCCCTGCTTGATGTGCAGCCGGCGCTCGGCCCGCTTCGCCACCCACGAGTCGTGCGTGACGATGACGACGGTGAGCCCGCGTTCCCGCCACTGCTTCTCGATGAGCCCCATGATCTCGTCACGGGTCGCCTCGTCGAGCGCACCGGTCGGCTCGTCCGCCAGCAGCACGCTCGGGTTCTTGACCAGCGCCCGGGCGATCGCCACGCGCTGCTGCTGCCCGCCCGAGAGCTCCGCGGGCAGGTGGTCGAGCCGTTCGCCGAGCCCGACCTCCCGGAGCGCGGCGGTCGCCCGCTCGCGGATCTCCGCCCGTGATCGGTTCGCGAGGGACCCGGCGAACGCGGTCTCGACGTTCTCCAGCGCGGTCAACGTCGGGATGAGGTTGAAGCTCTGGAAGACGAAGCCGATCTCGGTGGCGCGCAGGTTCGTCAGCGCCCCGTCCCCGAGCTTCGCGACGTCCTGGTCGCCGAGCAGCACGCTCCCGGCACTCGGCCGATCGAGCGCGCCGAGCATCTGCAGCAGCGTCGACTTGCCGCCGCCCGTCGGGCCCTGGACCGCCACGAGCTGCCCCTGCGGGATGGTCAGGTCGACGTTCGTCAACGCGGTGACGGTCCGGTTCTTCTGCTTGTACGTCTTGCTCACGTTCTTCAGGGCGTAGATGGGCCGGGAGGCGCGGCTCGCCTCCGCCGCGGAGGGCGCGGTGTCGATGCGGGTCACGGGTGCTCCTGTCGGTTCCGGGGTCGCTCGGGTGTGGTCGGGCGTGCCCGACGTGGGGGTCGTGCCGGTGGTCGGTCCGGGCATCAGGCCACGCTCCGCAGCGCCTCGGCGGGACGGAGCCGGCTCGCGCGCCAACCGCCGAGTGCGCCGGCGATGAGGCCGCCGAGGACGGCGAGGCCGATCGCGAGCAGGATCACCTCGACCGTGACCGGGGCGTGCAGGACGACGTCGGTCGTCGAGGCCGTGCTCGCGCCGCCGCCGAACCCACCGGCCGGGGCACCGCCGGTCGTGCCGCTGCCGGCCGCCGCGGTCGCCGC
>NZ_BACZ01000487.1 GCF_000333375.1 Curtobacterium sp. B18 | reverse complement strand
CATCTTGTGGTGCGCGCGGGCCGCCTCGACGCCCTGCACGCCGAGGAACGCCGGGTCCACCTCGCCGTTCGTCACCACCGGGACGAGCAGCGGGCGCTCGTCCGGGCCGACCTGCCCCGAGGTGAGCACGACCTCGGCGGTGGCGATGCCGTTGCGGAGCCGGCGACCGGCCTGCTTGCGGCCACCGACCGTGGCCTTCTCGGCCGACTTCTTCGCGACCGGGACCCAGTCGCCTCCGGTTCCGCCCTCGCTCGCATCGCGGTGGCTCGCGTCGCGGTGGCTCGCGTCGCGGTGCGCGACGAGCTTGAACACCATGCCCGCGGCCGGGTGCCCCGAGCCGGACACCACCGAGGTCCCGACGCCGTAGGAGTCCACCGGGGCCGCGCGGAGTGCCGCGATCGTGTACTCGTCGAGGTCGTTCGTGACGGTGATCTTCGTCTCGGTCGCGCCGAGCCGGTCGAGCTGCGCCCGGACCGAGGCCACGACGGACGGCAGGTCGCCGCTGTCGATGCGGACCGCTCCGAGCTTGCCGTCGGTGAGCCGGACCGCGGTGTCGACCGCGGCCTCGATGTCGTACGTGTCGACGAGGAGCGTCGTGCCGGTCCCGAGGGCGTCGATCTGCGAGCGGAAGGCGTCCTCCTCGGTGTCGTGCAGGAGCGTGAACGCGTGCGCCGCGGTGCCCATCGTCGGGATGCCCCAGGTGCGCCCGGCCTCGAGGTTGCTCGTCGCCCCGAAGCCCGCGATGTACGCGGCCCGGGCGGCGGCGACCGCGTTCCACTCACCCGTGCGGCGCGACCCCATCTCGGCGAGCGGGCGTCCGTCGGCCGCCGAGACCATGCGCGCCGCCGCACTCGCGATCGCGCTGTCCGCGTTGAAGATGCTGAGTGCGAGGGTCTCGAGGACCACCGCCTCGGCGAAGGTGCCCTCGATCTGCAGGACGGGGGAGTTCGGGAAGAACACCTCGCCCTCGCGGTAGGCGCGGATGTCGCCCGTGAACCGGTAGTCGGCGAGGTACGCGGCCGTCCCGGCGTCGATGACTCCGCGGTCGCGCAGGAAGGCGATCTCCTCGTCGCCGAACCGGAAGTCGGTCAGCGCGGTGAGGAACCGGCCGAGGCCCGCGGCGACCCCGTAGCGGCGTCCGTCGGGCAGTCGGCGCGCGAAGACCTCGAACACGCAGCGGCGGTCGGCCGTGCCGTCCTTGAGGGCTGCGTCGACCATGGTGAGTTCGTACTGGTCCGTCAGGAGCGCGCTGGTCACCTCTCCGACACTAGTGTCGCGCGGCCTCCGAGGTGCGGTCCGCGCGGCGGCGCCCCCGGCCGCCGGGGCGGGTGCGGCGGCGCGAGCGGGCGCGCGACCGGGCGCGCGAGCGGGCGCCCGAGCGGGCGAATTGTGTCCCGCTCGGGCGCCGAGCGGTGCGGATTCCGCCCGCTCGCGGGACGGCCGGGTGCGGGGGTGGAGGTGACGGCCTGGAGGCGCGGCTCGGCCTGGCGGGGGTAGGTCGCGCCTCCAGGCGGTCCGGAAGGTGCTGCGGGGCGAGCGGGCGAAGTGTGTCCCGTTCGGGCGCCGAGCGGTGCGGATTCCGCCCGCTCGCGGGGGACCGGCGGGTGCGGCGGGGCGAGCGGGGCGAGCGGGCGAAGTGTCTCCCGTTCGGGCGCCGAGCGGTGCGGATTCCGCCCGGTCGCGGGGGACCGGCGGGTGCTGCGGGGCGAGCGGGCAAAGTGTGTCCCGCTCGGGTGCCGAGCAGTGCGCGTTCCGCCCGCTCGCGGAGCGGGCGGGGAGGGCGGGGCCGCGCGTCGGTACGCTGGTGTCGTGACGGATGCACCGATCGGAGTCTTCGACAGCGGGGTCGGCGGGCTCACGGTGGCCCGCGCCATCATCGACCAGCTGCCGCGCGAGAGCATCCGGTACGTGGGCGACACCGTGCACTCGCCGTACGGTCCGAAGCCGATCGCGGACGTCCGCCGCTACGCGCTCGAGGTGATGGACGACCTCGTCGAGCAGGGGGTGAAGGCGCTCGTGATCGCGTGCAACACCGCGTCCTCCGCCGTGCTCCGGGATGCCCGCGAACGGTACGAGCAGGCGTACGGCATCCCCGTCGTCGAGGTCATCCAGCCCGCCGCACGCGCCGCCGTGAAGCAGACCCGCACCGGACGCATCGGTGTGATCGGCACGGTCGGCACCATCGCCTCGCGCTCCTACGAGGACGCCTTCGCGGTCGCCTCGGACATCACGCTCAGCCTCGCCGCCTGCCCGCGGTTCGTCGAGTTCGTCGAGGCCGGGGACACCTCCTCCCCGGCACTCCGCGAGGTCGCAGCGGGCTACCTCGCACCGATCCGGGCTGCAGACGTCGACACGCTCGTGCTCGGCTGCACCCACTACCCGCTCATGTCCGCAGCGATCCAGTACGTGATGGGTCCGGACGTGACGCTCGTCTCCAGCGCCGAGGAGACCGCCAACGACGTGTACCGCCGACTCGTCGAACACGGACTCGAACGCACCACCACCGAGCCGCCGACCTACTCGTTCGAGGCGACCGGCGACGACAAGAACGGCTTCATCCGACTCGCCCGACGCTTCCTCGGCCCCGAGGTCTCCAGCGTCGGCCACCTCCAGACCGGGGCCATCACGCTGCCCCGCATCGAAAGGACCCCATGACCGACACGCTCCGCATCGACGGCCGCACCGCGACCGACCACCGTCCCGTCACGATCGAGCGGGGGTGGAGCACGCAGGCCGAGGGCAGCGCGCTCATCTCCTTCGGCAACACCAGGGTGCTCTGCACCGCGTCCTTCACGAACGGCGTCCCGCGCTGGCTCGCCGGCAAGGGCACCGGCTGGGTCACCGCCGAGTACTCGATGCTGCCCCGCTCGACGAACGAGCGCATGCAGCGCGAGTCGATCAAGGGCAAGGTCGGCGGTCGCACGCACGAGATCTCGCGCCTCATCGGACGCTCCCTGCGTGCCGTCGTCGACACCAAGGGCCTCGGCGAGAACACCCTCGTCATCGACTGCGACGTGCTGCAGGCCGATGGCGGTACCCGCACGGCGTCGATCACCGGCGCGTACGTCGCCATGGTCGACGCGATCGAGTGGGGCCGCGAGCGCGGCTTCGTCGGGAAGAAGGCGACCCCGCTGCTCGACAGCGTGCAGGCCATCTCCGTCGGGATCGTCAAGGGCGAGCCGATGCTCGACCTCGCGTACACCGAGGACTCCGCCGCCGACACCGACATGAACATCGTCACCACCGGGTCGGGGAAGTTCATCGAGGTGCAGGGCACGGCCGAGCACGCGCCGTTCGACCGCGACGAGCTCAACACGCTGCTCGACCTCGGGCTCGCCGGCAACCAGTCCCTCGCGGCCATCCAGCGCGAGGTGCTCGGACTGTGACCGGGACCGTCGTCCTCGCGACGCACAACCAGGGCAAGGTCGTCGAACTGCGCGAGATCCTCGGCTCGGCGTTGGGCGAAGGTGTCGAGCTCATCGGCTACGACGGCCCGGAGCCGGTCGAGGACGGCGACACCTACGCCGCCAACGCCCTCATCAAGGCACGCGCAGCGGTCGCGCACACGGGCCTCCCGGCGCTCGCCGACGACTCCGGCATCGCCGTGGACGCGCTCGGCGGTGCGCCCGGCATCCACTCGGCGCGCTACGCCGGCACCCGGGTCGATGCGGACAACATCGCGCTGCTGCTGCGGAACCTCGAGGGCGTGCTGGAGCGGACCGCGGCCTTCGTCTGCGCGGCGGCGTTCGTCACGCCCGAGGGCGAGGAGCACGTGGTCGAGGCGGTGTGGAACGGCGAGGTGCTGACCGAGCCGACCGGGACCGGCGGGCACGGGTACGACCCGGTGTTCCGGTCCGACGACTCCGACCGGTCGTCGGCGGAGCTCACGCGCGAGGAGAAGAACGCGCTCTCGCACCGCAGCAAGGCGTTCCGCGGGATCGCGCCCGTGGTGCGGGAACACTTCGGCGTCTGACGGTCACGCGCGCCGGCGACGGCGCACAACCAACGGCACCCGGAACCACGTCGCGACGTGGTTCCGGGTGTCGTTGGTTGTGCGAAGCGCCCGCGCGGTCGCGCGACCGCGCGGCGAAAGCGGCGGCACGGCCGCCGGACCGGGCCGGCGTCGAGCGGGCAGAACACGCCGTACGCGCGCCGGCGAGCGGGCGGAACGTGTCGACTGGACGCGCCGAGGGGGACGTACTTCGCCCGCTCGGCGGCGAAGCGACGACCCGGCGGCGCAGCGGCGAAGCGACGAAGCGGACGGACAGGAGGNGAGGTNNCANNNGGCANCGCGCCTCCTGTCCGGCAGGACGGGACCGTCAGTGCTGCGGTTCGGTCCCCGCCTCGGCCGCGGCTTCGTCGCGCTTGGCCCTGCGTGCGTTCCGCACGTACGTCAGCGCCATCGGCACCACCGTCACGACGACGGCCGCGAGCAGGATGATGTCGATGTACTCGCGGACGATGTGCGCGACGAACGGGATGTGCCCGATGAAGTACCCGAGGAACGTCACGCCGACGCCCCAGATGACGGCGCCGATCGCGTTGTACAGCGAGTACTTCTTGTAGTTCATCCGGCCGACACCGGCGGCGATCGGCAGGAAGGTCCGCACGACCGGGACGAAGCGGGCGAGGATCACGGCGAGCGGTCCGAAGCGGTGGAAGAACGCGTTCGTGCGGTCGACGTTGGCCTTCGAGAAGAGCCCGCTCTCCTTGCGCTCGAAGATCGGGGGGCCGGCCTTCTTGCCGATGTAGTAGCCGAGCTCGCCGCCGAGGAACGCCGAGGCAGCGATCATCAGCGCCGCGACCCAGACCGGGATGCCGCCGATCTCGCCGCCGCGGTCGAAGGCGAAGAGGCCGGTGATCACGAGGAGGCTGTCGCCCGGGAAGATGAAGCCGACCAGCAGCCCGGTCTCGGCGAAGATGATGGCGCACACCACGAACACGGCGATGGCCCCGAAGTTGTCGAGGATGTACTGCGGATCCAGCCAGGGGATCAGGGCGAGTGCGACGGAGTGCATGGTTCTTCCGGTCGTGGAGGCGGGGCACGGGGAGTCGTCCCGCAGGACGAGGGTACCGTCCGCGGATGACGGCAACGTCCCTCGGTGGTATGAGATGCGTGAGGACGCAACCTCTGGTGCGGAAGGAGGGACTCGAACCCTCACGCCAGGGGCACAGGAACCTAAATCCTGCGTGTCTACCGATTCCACCACTCCCGCGAGCAGCGGCAGTCTACCGAGGGCGACCGGCGTGCCGGGAGCGAGCCGCGCCTCCTGGACCCGCCGGCGGACGCCGGAGCGTCAGCGCAGCGTCCGGGGGAGGTACCGCGGCACGTACCGCAGCAGGATGCCGGCACCCACGAGGCCGAGGACGCCCATCACCCCGCTCGCGACGGCGATCGACGCGACGGCGGTGACGCCGGAGATGAGGAGCGGCGCAGCGGCCTGCCCGAAGTCCCCGGTGAACCGCCAGGCGCCGAGGAAGGGTGCCGGGTGGTCCCGGGGCGCGAGGTCCGCGCCGAGCGTCATGAGGATGCCGGACCCGACGCCGTTCGCGAGCGACATCCCCATCGCGATCGCGACGAACCACCCGACTCGGGCGTCGAGGTGTCCGGACCAGGCGAGCAGGAAGTAGCTGATGCTCAGGCCGACCATGCAGGGCAGGGCGCTCGCGAGCCGTCCCCACCGGTCCATGATCTGCCCGCTCGTGTAGAACAGCGCGAAGTCGACGGCTCCGGCGATGCCGATGACGAGGGCCGCGGTGGAGTCGTCGAGCCCGACGCTGACCGCCCAGAGCGGCAGGATGACCTGGCGGCCGGCGCGGAGCGCGCCGATCAGGCCGGCGCCGCTGCCGAGTCGGAGGAGGACGGCCCGGTTCGCGCGGATGGTGCGGAAGAGGCCGTGCGCTTCCTCCTGGACGAACTGCGCCCCGGTGTCGGTCGGCGGCTCGGTCGCGGCCGGTCGGCCGGTCGTGTCGGCGGTGGTCGCGACGGTCCCGTCGCTCGCGTCGTCCGTCGCGGGCCGGGAGGCGCGGCTCGGCCTCCGGAAGCCGCGTGCGCCCGTCGCCGGGTCGCGCAGGACGACGAGCGTCAGCGCGGCCAGCAGGCAGCAGACGATGTGGATCCAGAACGCGCTCTGCGTGGTGCCCGTCAGGTGCACGACACCGGCGGCGATGAACGGGCCGACGAAGTACCCGAAGCGGAACACCCCGCCGAGGCTCGACAGCGCCCGGGCCCGGATGTGCAGCGGGATCGCGGTGGTCATGTACGCGTGCCGGGCGAGCGCGAAGACCGCGGTGGAGACACCGACGAGGAACACCCCGAGGGCGAGGACCCACGGGTTCGGCGCGATCGTGCAGACCAGGAGGCCGACGACGGACACCACGGCGGCGCCGATCATGGCGTTGCGCTCACCGATCCGGGCGACGACGACGCCGGACGGGACGTCGCCGATGAGCTCGCCGACGAGGATCAGGGCCGCGACGAACCCCGCGAACGCGAGGCTCGCGCCGAGGGAGTCCGCGGCGATCGGGATGATCGGGATGATCGCGCCCTCGCCGATCGCGAAGAGCGCGGCGGGCAGGAAACCGGACAGCAGGACCGACCGGAAGTCGAAGGCAGGGGTCTCGGAGGTCATCGCTCGTGCAACGGTACGCCCGCGGTACCGCTTCGGCGGCGGGTTACCCTGGAGGCATGCGAGTTCTGGCGGCGATGAGCGGTGGGGTCGACTCGGCGGTGGCCGCGGCACGGGCCGTCGACGCCGGGCACGACGTGGTCGGCGTGCACCTCGCGCTGAGTCGCATGCCCGGGACCCTCCGCACCGGCAGCCGCGGGTGCTGCACGATCGAGGACTCGATGGACGCCCAGCGCGCCGCGTCCGCGCTCGGCATCCCGTACTACGTGTGGGACTTCTCGGCCCGGTTCAAGGAGGACGTCGTCGACGACTTCGTGGCCGAGTACCAGGCCGGTCGCACGCCGAACCCCTGCATGCGGTGCAACGAGCGGATCAAGTTCGCGGCGCTGCTCGAGAAGGCGCTCGCCCTCGGGTTCGACGCGGTCTGCACCGGGCACTACGCCTCGATCGTCACCGGTCCGGACGGGGCGCGCGAGCTGCACCGTTCGGCGGCGTGGGCGAAGGACCAGTCGTACGTCCTCGGCGTCCTGACCGCCGAGCAGCTCCAGCACGCGATGTTCCCGCTCGGCGCGACGCCCTCGAAGGACGAGGTCCGTGCCGAGGCCGCCGCCCGCGGACTCACCGTGGCGCAGAAGCCCGACTCGTACGACATCTGCTTCATCCCCGACGGCGACACCCGCGGCTGGCTGGCGGACCGCGTCGGCACGGCACCGGGCGACGTCGTCGAGCGCGACGGCACGGTCGTCGGCGCGCACGAGGGTGCGACCGGCTACACGGTCGGACAGCGTCGGGGGCTGCACCTCGGTCGACCGGCACCGGACGGCAAGCCCCGGTTCGTGCTCGAGATCCGCCCGAAGGAGAACACCGTCGTGGTCGGCCCGAAGGAGGCGCTCGACGTGACCTCGATGTCCGGGTCGCGCTTCACCTGGGCGGGCACGGCACCGGCCGACCCCGCCGTGCCGTTCGCGTGCGACGTGCAGATCCGGGCGCACGCCGACCCGGTGCCGGCCACCGCGCGGGTGGCCGACGGCCAGCTGGTCATCGACGTCGACGAGCCGCTCTCGGGCGTCGCGCCGGGGCAGACCGCGGTGGTCTACGTCGGCACCCGGGTGCTCGGACAGTGCACGATCGACGCCACGGTCTCGGCGGTCCCGGCCACCGTCTGAGCGCTCGACGCTCCCGGCCGACCGGTCGCTGCGCGTCCGGTCGGTGGTTGCCGGTAGAACTGGAGGCATGAGCGACACGACGCCCGCGGACTCGACGTTCGAGACGATCGACCCCGCCGCACTCGACGCGGCGCAGGCGCAGCGCGAGGTCGACCGGCTGCGGTCGCTGATCAACGACCTGCGGCACGCCTACTACGACGAGAACGGCTCGACGGTCGCGGACGGCGACTACGACGCGCTCGTCCACCGACTCGACGCGATCGAGCGGCGCTTCCCGGAGCTGCTGACGGACGACAGCCCCACGCAGACCGTCGGTGGGCAGGCGCAGACCGTGCAGTTCGCGCCGGTCGAGCACGCCGAGCGCATGCTCAGCCTCGACAACGTGTTCAGCCCCGACGAACTCGTCGACTGGGCGGTGAAGGTGCAGCGCGACGCCGGCGCCGAGCGTGTCCGTTTCCTCACCGAGCTGAAGATCGACGGGCTCGCGATCAACCTGCGGTACGAGAACGGTCGGCTCGTCTCGGCCGCGACCCGCGGCGACGGCGTCGTCGGCGAGGACGTCACCGGCAACGTCCGCACGATGGGCACCATCCCGGACCGGCTGTCCGGCTCCGGCCACCCGCCGATCGTCGAGGTCCGTGGCGAGATCTTCTTCCCGGTCGAGCAGTTCGACGAACTCAACGCCAGGCAGCGCGACGCGGGCGAGCGGCTGTTCGCCAACCCGCGGAACGCCGCCGCCGGGTCCCTCCGCCAGAAGGAAGAGGGCAAGTCCGAGGCGAAGCGCGAACTCATGGTCGACCGGCTGCGCCGCCTCCGCATGCTCGTGCACGGCATCGGGGCCTGGCCCGTCCCCGAACTCGAGCGGGACACCGACGTCCGCGCACAGTCCGAGGTCTACGAGCTCCTCGCGACGTGGGGCCTGCCGACGAGTTCCCACTACCGGGTCTTCGACTCCATCGACGAGGTGCTGGCCTTCGTCAAGGACTACGGCGAGCGACGTGCCTCGGTCGAGCACCAGATCGACGGCATCGTGATCAAGGTCGACGACCTCGCCCTGCACGAGGAACTCGGGTCGACCTCGCGCGCACCCCGCTGGGCGATCGCGTACAAGTACCCGCCGGAAGAGGTCCACACGACCCTCCTCGACGTGGTCGTCAGCGTCGGCCGGACCGGTCGCGCGACACCGTTCGCGGTGATGGCCCCGGCCGAGGTCGCGGGCTCGGTCGTCCGTCAGGCCACGCTGCACAACCAGCAGGTCGTCAAGGCGAAGGGCGTCCTCATCGGGGACACCGTCGTGCTGCGCAAGGCCGGCGACGTCATCCCCGAGGTGCTCGGGCCGGTCGTCGAGCTCCGGGACGGCAGCGAGCGTGAGTTCGTGATGCCGACGAACTGCCCCGAGTGCGGCACGCCCCTCGCCCCGGCGAAGGAGGGCGACATCGACCTCCGCTGCCCGAACGCGAAGAGCTGCCCGGCGCAGGTGCGCGGACGCGTCGAGCACATCGCCTCGCGCGGGTCGCTCGACATCGAGGGGCTGGGCGAGGTCGCCGCGGCCGCCCTGACGCAGCCCCTGCACCCCGAGCAGCCGCCGCTCGACACCGAGGCCGGGCTGTTCGACCTGACGATGGAGGACATCGTCCCGATCGAGGTCATCGTCCGCGACGCCGAGACCGGCATGGAGAAGACCACCGACGACGGTGCGCCGAAGCGGGTCACCCCGTTCAGCCGGGCGCGCAAGAAGACCGATCCGCCGTTCGACCCCGACGCACGCGGAGCGGACTACACGGGCGAACCGAGCCGGTACCCGTCGAAGAACGCGTTCGAGATGCTCGCGAACATCGACGCCGCGAAGACCAAGCCGCTCTGGCGGATCATGGTCGGCCTGAGCATCCGGCACGTCGGTCCGGTGGCGGCGCGCGCGCTCGCGAACCACTTCGGCTCCCTCGACGCCATCCGGTCTGCCTCGCGCGAGGAACTCGCCGCGGTGGACGGTGTCGGCGGCATCATCGCCGACGCGCTGCTCGACTGGTTCGAGGTCGACTGGCACCGCGAGATCATCGACCGCTGGACGGCGGCCGGCGTGCAGTTCACGACACCCGGCCACCCCGGGCCCGGCGCCGCGGCCGTCGAGGGTGGTGTGCTCAGCGGGCTCACGGTGGTCGCGACCGGGTCTCTCGAGGGGTACAGCAGGGAAGGTGCGCAGGAAGCGATCATCGCCGCCGGTGGGAAAGCCGCCTCGAGCGTGAGCAAGAAGACGGACTTCGTCGCGGCGGGTCCCGGAGCCGGATCGAAGCTCACGAAGGCCGAGCAGCTCGGCGTCCGGATCATCGACGCCGAGCAGTTCCGGGTGCTCGTCACCGAGGGGCCGGCGGCGCTCGGCGACGCGGTGGATGACGAGGCCGAGGGCGGCACCGAGGGCTGAGTTCCGCTCAGGAGCACGGCCGGGCACTGTCCGGCGACCGCGGCGCGCCATGTCCTGCACCCAGTTCAGGGGACAAGTTGCATCGCGCACGTCCCTCGGACGGGTATTCTCCATACACTTGACGGAGCATCACTCGTCGTCTGCAGGGAGGCGACGGGACGGCCTTCCCGGGGGAGACCCGAATGCTGCTCATCGCCGCGGCTCTGCTCACCGCCTCGATGCACTCATTCGGAGTGGTCGAGGCCCCAGTCGTGCCCGCCGTCCAGTCGGTTGCCGTCGTGCACGCCGTCGCCGAGGTCCCTGAAGGACCCTCAGTACCCCGACAGGTCATGACCGGGGTACATCCCGCCGCGTCGGTCTCGGTGGCCGGCACGACGTCCGCGTCGGTCTCGGTGGCTGGCACGATGTCCGCGCCGGTCTCGGTGGCCGGCACGACGTCCGCGCCGGTCTCGAGGACCGGCACGACGTCCGCGCCGGGCGACGTCACCGTCGACCACGGTCGGGCGTTCCTCGACGACCTGTCCTCGCTCGACCGTGCGGACCTGTTCCGGGCCGATCGCGACCGGCGCGTGCTCGCGACCGCCGAGGACGACCCGCCGACCGCCGCCGAGGTGGCCGCCTGGTGGTCGGGACTCGACGACGACGAGCGCGAGGCGCTGACCTCCTGCGCACCGTCCGTCATCGGCAACCTCGACGGCGTGCCGTACGCCGAACGCGACCGCGCGAACCGAGCCGTCCTCGCCCGCGGACTCGCCGACGCCGCCGCCGGTGCCGCCGTGAAGGGCATGCTCGGCCAGGTCCGCGACGCGCTCGTGCACGAGGTCGGCGCCCCGGACCGTTCCCTCATCACGCTCGACACCCGGGGGTCCGGTCGGGCCGCCATCGCCGTCGGTGACCTGGCGAGCGCCGCCGACGTGACGGTCGTGGTCCCCGGGATGTTCTTCACCGTCACCGGGCAGATGGCGGACTTCACGAACACCGCGAACGACCTGTACACCGAACAGGCGACGGTCGCCGGGCTGGCAGCTCCCGGGTCGGGGAACGGCGTCGCCGTGGTGGCCTGGATGGGCTACCGCACGCCGGACCTGTCGAACATCATGTCCCTCGGCCTCGCGAAGACCGGTGCCGACCGGCTCGCGCGCACGGTCGGCGGACTCCGAGCGGTCCGAGCCGGCGACGAGCCGCGGGTGAACATCGTCGCCCACTCGTACGGGTCGACCACCGCGCTCATGGCGCTGGCGTCCGGACGGATGCGCGCGGACTCGTTGACCGTCCTGGGGTCCCCGGGGAGTGACGTCCGTTCAGCCGCCGACCTGGCCGTCGGCAGCGGGCAGGTCTTCGTCGGCGACGCGCACAGCGACCCGGTCGCCGGGTCCGGGTACTTCGGCACCGACCCGGGAGCCGCGGGGTTCGGCTCGACCGTGCTCGACCTGACCGGCGGCGTCGACGCCCAGGACGCCGGTGACGTCTTCCGTCGACCGGTCGGCCACAACGACTACCTCAAGCCGGGGACCGCGTCGCTGCACGACGTGGCGCTCATCGCCGTCGGTCGGGGCGACCTCGTCCGCGAGCAGGTGCGTCGGGGCGAGCGCGGCGGCGAGGGGATGCCGCAGGCGTCGCCGGACATGTACCTCGTGCGACCACAGGACCTCCAGCCCCGCGACTGATCCTGGGTGGCAACCTGAACACGGGCGCAGCCAGGACTCGTTCCGCGGCAGAACCAGTCCAGACCGCCCTCGTACCGTGCCCCCATGCGTGTGGTGCGATGGCCTGGTGCTCTCCTGACGTTCGTGGCGATGTCGGCGCTGGCCGGCATGCTCGTCGCCGTGGCGGTCACGCCCGCGGTCGCCGTCGCCGGTGAGGGGACGTCCGGTGCCGTGTCCTTCTTCGAGGACCTGCCGAGCTACCTCGACATCCAGACGCCGCAGCAGGTGTCGTCCGTCTACGCGACGAAGGACGGGCACCAGGTCAAGATCGCGTCGTTCTACGCCGAGAACCGCACCACGGTGGCGTCCGACGCGATGGCGAAGTCCCTCAAGCAGGCGGCGATCGACACCGAGGACCCGCGCTTCTACGACGAGGGCGGCATCGACGTCGTCGGGACGCTCCGGGGCGCGGCGGCGACGGTCGTCGGCGGGGACGTGCAGGGCGGGTCGAGCATCACCCAGCAGTACGTCAAGAACGTCCTCGTGCAGCAGTGCGAGGAGCTCACCGGCAAGGACGCGGCCGACACCGAGAAGAAGGTCGCCGCCTGCTACCAGGACGCGGCCGGCGTGACGCCGCAGCGCAAGCTCCAGGAGATGCGGTACGCGATCGCCGTGAACAAGAAGTACTCGAAGGACCAGATCCTCACCGGGTACCTCAACCTCGTCGGGCTCGGTGGCCGGGTCTACGGTGCCGAGGCCGGTGCCGAGTACTACTTCGGCGTGCACGCGAAGGACCTCTCGCTCGTGCAGTCCGCCACGCTCGTCGCCATCCTGAACAACCCGTCGAACCTGCGCATCGACCAGCCCACGAACACGGACAACGGCGCGAAGAACGGCTACGCCGCGACCAAGGAACGCCGCGACTACGTCCTGCAGCGGATGTACGTCCACCACGACATCACGAAGGCGCAGCTCGACCAGGCCAAGGCGACGCCGATCACGCCGAAGATCACCGCCACGGCGAACGGCTGCTCGTCGGCCGCGAGCGGGTACGACGCGGGCTACTTCTGCGACTACGTGCGCGATCAGGTGCTGCAGGACCCGGCGTTCGGCAAGACGGCCGCCGAGCGCATCGCGACGCTCGACACCAAGGGCCTCGAGATCCACACCTCACTCGACCTCGACCTGCAGTCCCGGGCGCAGACCGCCCTGTCGACCTACGTCCCGTCGACGATGGCGGGCGTCGACGTCGGCGGGTCGAACGTCACGGTCGAGCCGGGGACGGGTCGGATCCTGTCGATGGTGCAGAACACCGCGTACACCCAGGGCGACACCGGCGCGGCCGGCTCCACCGCCGTCAACTACAGCGCCGACAGCGGCTACGGCAACTCCGGCGGCTTCCAGACCGGCTCCACCTACAAGGTGTTCACCCTCGCCGAGTGGCTCGCGACCGGGCACACGCTGTCGCAGTCGGTGTCGACGACGGAGCACACCTTCCAGAACTCCGAGTTCACGAACTCCTGCCAGAACGTCAGCGGCGGCACCTGGCCGGTGTCGAACGCCGAGTCGGTCCCTGCGTCGATGACGGTGCAGGCGGCGACGTCCGAGTCGATCAACACCGCGTACGCCGCGATGGGCAAGCAGCTCGACCTGTGCAAGATCGCCGGGGTCGCCCAGGCGATGGGCATCCACCCGGCATCCGGCGGCGCGCTCGGACAGACCCCGTCGTCCATCCTCGGCGTGAACAACCTGTCGCCGATCGACCTCGCCGAGGCCTACGCGGGCTTCGCGAACGGCGGTGTCGTCTGCACGCCGACCGCGATCGACTCGGTCACCGAGGCCGACGGCACGACGATCACCCCGACGCCCGCGTCCTGCACGCGGGGCGTCGCGGCCGACGTGGCCGGCACGGTCGACTACGCGCTGCAGGGCGTCCTCACGGGCTCGGGCACGGCCGCGAGCGCGAACCCTGGTGACAGCGTCCCGAAGTTCGCCAAGACCGGGACGACCGACGGCGACGTGCAGAACTGGCTCGTCACCTCGAGCACGAAGTACACGAACGCGACGTGGATCGGCAACGTGCAGGGCAGCGTGAGCCTCGCGAACTGGCCGTTCCTGCAGGGGACCACCGGGTACAGCGCGAAGTTCGGCGTCGGGAGGTCGATGATGTCCTACCTCGACCAGACCGTCGGTGGCGGGACGCTGCCGACCCCGAACGCGGCGATGATCGGGCAGACCAGCCACACGTCGTCGAGCTCGTCGTCCACCTCGTCGTCGGACGCGTCGTCGAACGGGTCGTCGGACTCCTCGGCCGGTGCGGCGGCGAACGGGTCGCCCAGTACGCCGACCGGCTCCACGCCGGGGGACTCCACGTCCACAGCGCAGCAGGGGCAGCAGCAGTCTCCCCAGAAGCAGACGGGGAAGCAGAAGGGCCACTGACGCTCCAATAGACTGGTGCGCAATCCACGAACCGATCGACGGAGCACCATGCCTGACATCACGAGCGAGCAGGTCGCCCACCTGGCGAACCTCGCACGTATCGCACTCACGCCCGAAGAGATCGAGAAGCTCACGGGGGAGCTGTCGCACATCGTCGACAGCGTCGCCAAGGTCACCGAGGTCGCGACCCCGGACGTGCCGGCGACGAGCCACCCCGTGCCGCTCGGCAACGTCACCCGACCCGACGTGGTGGGCCAGACCCTCACGCAGGAGCAGGCACTCTCGGGCGCCCCCGACTCCGACGGCGAACGGTTCCGCGTGACGGCCATCCTCGGCGAAGAACAGTAGGGCGAAGACCAGTGACTGACGACATCACGAAGCTGAGCGCCGCTGCGCTCGCCGACGCCCTCGTGGCGCGCGACGTCTCGAGCGTCGAGGCGACCCAGGCGCACCTCGACCGCATCCAGGCGGTGGACGGCGACGTCCACGCCTTCCTGCACGTCAACCAGAACGCCATCGCGGCGGCGAAGTCGATCGACTCCCGCCGTGCCGCCGGCGACGACCTCGGTCCGCTCGCCGGCGTGCCGATCGCGATCAAGGACGTCCTGTGCACGCAGGACATGCCGACGACCTCGGGGTCGAAGATCCTCGAAGGCTGGGTGCCGCCCTACGACGCCACCCCGGTCGCGAAGCTCCGCGCCGCCGGTCTCGTCCCGCTCGGCAAGACCAACATGGACGAGTTCGCTATGGGCTCGACCACCGAGTTCTCGGCGTACGGCCCGACGCACAACCCGTGGGACCTCGACCGCATCCCCGGCGGGTCCGGCGGCGGTTCGGCGGCCGCGGTCGCCGCGCACGAGGCCCCGCTCGCCCTCGGTTCAGACACCGGCGGGTCCATCCGTCAGCCGGGTGCCGTCACCGGCACCGTCGGTGTGAAGCCCACCTACGGCGGCGTCAGCCGCTACGGTGCGATCGCCCTGGCGTCCAGCCTCGACCAGGTCGGCCCGGTGTCCCGGACCGTCCTCGACGCCGCGCTCCTGCACGACGTGATCGGCGGGCACGACCCCCGGGACTCCACGAGCATCCCCGACGCCTGGCCCTCGATGGCAGCCGCCGCGCGCGAAGGCCTGCAGGCCGACACGCTGCGCGGGCTGCGCGTGGGCGTGGTGAAGGAGCTGGCCGGTGGCGAGGGCTTCCAGGCCGGTGTCACCCAGCGCTTCCAGGAGACCGGGC
>NZ_BACZ01000488.1 GCF_000333375.1 Curtobacterium sp. B18 | reverse complement strand
CGGACCCGTCGCTACCGGGGTCTCGGCTGGTTCGACACGCTCGGCTCCACGCCCGTCGGCGCGGTCGCGGCCAGGGCGCTCACCTACTGGGGCCGGGACCCGCGCTACCGCGCCTCGTACCTGATCATCGTCTTCGTCCCGATCGTCGTCATCCCGCTCGGGGTGGCCGGCGTCCCGTGGCACTGGACCGCGCTCGTGCCGCTGCCGCTGATGGCGCTCATCGCCGGGTTCCTGCCGCACAACGACGTCTCGTACGACAACACGGCGGTGTGGCTGCACGTCGCCTCGGGGGCACCCGGGTGGAGCGACCGGCTCGGTCGCCTCGTGCCCGTGCTGGCCGTCGGCATCCCCGCGCTCGTCGCGGGCTCGTGGGTCTCGGCGTGGCTGTTCGGCGACTGGACGGCGTTCCCACTGCTGATCGGCGTGAGTGCGAGTGCGCTCCTGTCCGGCCTCGGACTGTCGAGCGTCGTGTCGGTCGTGCTGCCGTACCCGACGGTCCGTCCCGGTGACCACCCCTTCCAGCAGCCCCAGGCCGCCGGGGTGCTCGCCTCGGTCGCGCAGTCGTCGATGGTGCTCGGGATCCTGGTCTGCTCGGTCCCCGCAGCGTGGCTCGCGGTGCTCGCGTTCGTCGACGGCCCGGAGCCGTGGGGGATGGCCACTCTGGTCGTCGGGGTCCTGGTCGGCGTGGTCGTCCTCGCGGCCGGCGTCGCGGTCGGCGGCCGGCTCTTCGACCGCCACGGACCGGACCTGCTCGCCGCGGCGCAGCGCAACTGAGCCGGGTGGCGTCCCGGAGGTGACCGCCTGAC
>NZ_BACZ01000489.1 GCF_000333375.1 Curtobacterium sp. B18 | reverse complement strand
GCTGGGGGACCACGTTCGCCAAGGTCCTCGCCGAGGGCGGTGCGTCGACGGTCGTGTGGGCGCGGCGGGCCGAGGTCGCGCGGGAGATCACCGAGACCAAGCGGAACTCGGACTACCTGCCCGGGATCAACCTGCCCCGCACCCTCACCGCGTCGACGTCCCTCGCCGAGGTGCTCGACGGCGCGTCGCAGGTGTACGTGTCGGTGCCGTCGCAGTCCCTGCGCTCGAACCTCGCCGCGATCCGCGAGCTGCTCGCGCCGGACGTCCCCGTCGTCAGCCTGATGAAGGGCGTGGAGAAGGGCACCGGACTCCGCATGAGCGAGGTCCTGCACGAGGGCCTCGGCATCGACCGCGACCGCATCGCGGTGGCGAGCGGCCCGAACCTGGCGCTCGAGATCGCCCGGCGGCAGCCCACCGCGGCCGTCGTGTCGTCGTCGTCGGCCGAGACCGCGAGCGCGGTGGCCGCCGTCGCCACGAACCCGTACTTCCGGTCGTTCATCAACACCGACGTCATCGGCACCGAGTTCGGCGGGGTGCTGAAGAACCTCATCGCCGTCGCGATCGGCATCGTCGACGGTGTCGGCTACGGCGAGAACACCAAGGCGTCCATCATCACCCGGGGTCTGGCCGAGATGACCGACTTCGCGGTGTCGCTCGGCGCGCAGCCGTCGACGCTGTCCGGGCTCGCCGGCCTCGGCGACCTCATCGCGACCTGCCAGTCGCCGCTCTCGCGGAACAACACCGCCGGCCGGCTGCTCGGTCAGGGGTACCGCTTCGACGAGGTCGTCCGGCAGATGAACCAGACCGCAGAGGGGCTGGCGTCGGTCGCGCCGATCCTCGAGCTCGCCGC
>NZ_BACZ01000490.1 GCF_000333375.1 Curtobacterium sp. B18 | reverse complement strand
GTCCCCCTGACCGACGCCATCTCCGCCGCGCTCGACGAGATCGAGGCCGCCAAGGGCCGTGACGGGCAGATGACCGGCGTCCCGACCGGCTTCGCGCAGCTCGACGGCCTCACCAACGGCTTCCACCCGGGCCAGCTCATCATCATCGCCGCCCGCCCGGCCCTCGGGAAGTCGACGCTCGCGCTCGACCTCTGCCGCGCGGCCGCGATCAAGCACAACGAGACCGCCGCGTTCTTCTCCCTCGAGATGGGCCGTGCCGAGATCGCGATGCGTCTGCTCTCCGCCGAGTCGAGCGTGCCGCTGCAGAACATGCGCAAGGGCACCGTCGACTCCCGCGACTGGACGACCATTGCCCAGACCCGTGGCCGCATCAACGACGCCCCGTTCTTCATCGACGACTCCCCCAACATGACCCTCGTCGAGATCAGAGCGAAGTGCCGTCGCCTCAAGCAGCAGCACAACCTCCGCATGGTCGTCATCGACTACCTGCAGCTCATGACCTCGGGCAAGAAGGTCGAGAGCCGCCAGCAGGAGGTCTCCGAGTTCTCGCGAGCGCTGAAGCTCATGGCGAAGGAGCTCCAGGTGCCGGTCGTCGCACTGTCGCAGCTGAACCGTGGTCCCGAGCAGCGCGCTGACAAGAAGCCCCAGATCTCCGACCTGCGTGAGTCCGGATCGATCGAGCAGGACGCCGACATGGTCATCCTGCTGCACCGCGAGTCCGCCTACGAGAAGGACAACCCGCGTCAGGGTGAGGCGGACCTCATCGTGGCGAAGCACCGTAACGGGCCGACGGACACCATCACGGTGGCGTTCCACGGGATGTTCTCTCGGTTCGTGGACATGCCGCAGTAGGCAGTCGTGTCGGTGTCCCAACTAGATGGTCCCCCCGCCCAGGAGATGGTCCGTTCGAGTGAAGCGGACCGCCTACATGGCGGACGATGAGCCAAGGATTGGATCGTCATCATGAGGGTTCCGCCCTACCTACC
>NZ_BACZ01000491.1 GCF_000333375.1 Curtobacterium sp. B18 | reverse complement strand
CTCCTGTCCGTCAGGACGTCACTTCTTGAGGACGCGGACCAGCTTGCGGAGGACCGTCCCGGTGACCCAGATGACCGGGACGCTCACCGCGAGGAGGGAGATCAGGTTCGGCTCGAACTCGAGGTCCTTGCCCGGTCGGCGGACGTAGGCGCCGATCGGGATCGAGACGGCACCGCCGCCCCCGCCGCCGCTCTCGTCGCCGTCCCCGCCGCCACCGAAGCCGAACCAGCCGAGGGACACCGGGATGAGGGTCTGGTCACCGACCTCGACCGGCTCCCCGTAGTTCGTGGTGACGCCGGCGGGGCGCACCTTCTCTGCGATCTGCGTCACGATGTTGGCCATGGCCCGGAGGCTACTCGCCGGTTCCTCCACAGGCTGCGGTCCGAGCGGATCCGTCCACCGTGAGGGCTTGTCTGCGGACGTGGAGGACCCGCGCCGATATGTTGGCGTGACCCACCACTGGAGGACCGTTTGCACACCTGGCCCGGCAACCCGTACCCGCTCGGGGCGACCTACGACGGGAGCGGCACGAACTTCGCCCTCTTCAGCGAGGTCGCCGAACGCGTGGAACTCTGTCTCTTCGACGACGACGGGAACGAACAGTGCATCGACCTCGTCGAGGTCGATGCGTACGTCTGGCACGCGTACCTCCCGAACGTCGGACCGGGCCAGCAGTACGGCTTCCGCGTCCACGGCGAGTACGCCCCCGACAAGGGCCTCCGCGCGAACCCGAAGAAGCTCCTGCTCGACCCGTACGCCAAGGCGACCAGCGGCGACATCGACTGGGACCAGGCGCTCTTCTCGTACACGTTCGGCGACCCGGACTCGACGAACGACGACGACTCGGCGGCCCACATGATGAAGGGCGTCGTCATCAACCCGTTCTTCGACTGGCAGGGCGACCGGGCGCCGCGCATCCCCTACGGCGAGACCGTCATCTACGAGGCCCACGTCAAGGGCCTCACCGAGACGCACCCCGACGTGCCCGAGGAGCAGCGCGGCACCTACGCCGGCGTCGCACACCCGGCGGTCATCGCGCACCTGCAGCGGCTCGGCGTCACCACGCTCGAACTCATGCCCGTGCACCAGTTCGTGAACGACTCGACGCTGCAGGAGAAGGGGCTGTCGAACTACTGGGGCTACAACACCATCGGGTTCTTCGCGCCGCACTCGCACTACTCGTCGTCGGGTGACCACGGCCAGCAGGTGCAGGAGTTCAAGGCGATGGTCCGCGAGCTGCACCGGGCCGGCATCGAGGTCGTCCTCGACGTCGTCTACAACCACACGGCCGAGGGGAACCACCTCGGCCCGACGCTGTCCTTCCGCGGCATCGACAACGCGGCGTACTACCGCCTCGTCGACGACGACAAGCGGTACTACATGGACACCACCGGCACGGGCAACTCGCTCAACGTCGGCCACCCGCACTCGCTGCAGCTGATCATGGACTCGCTGCGCTACTGGGTGACCGAGATGCACGTCGACGGCTTCCGCTTCGACCTCGCCGCGGCCCTCGCCCGTGAGTTCTACGAGGTCGACCGGCTGGCGGCCTTCTTCGAACTCGTCCAGCAGGACCCGATCGTGTCGCAGGTGAAGCTCATCGCCGAGCCCTGGGACGTCGGTCCCGGCGGCTACCAGGTCGGCAACTTCCCGCCGCAGTGGTCCGAGTGGAACGGCAAGTACCGCGACACGGTGCGCGACTTCTGGCGGGGCGAGCCCTCGACGCTCGGTGAGTTCGCCTCGCGCATCTCCGGCTCCGCCGACCTCTACGAGCACGACGGCCGGACGCCCAAGGCGAGCATCAACTTCATCACCGCGCACGACGGCTTCACGCTGTACGACCTCGTCGCCTACAACGAGAAGCACAACGACGCCAACGGCGAGGACAACAACGACGGCGAGAGCCACAACCGCTCCTGGAACTCCGGCGTCGAGGGCCCGACCGACGACCCGGACGTGAACGCCCTGCGGCTGCAGCGCCGCCGGAACTTCCTGGCGACCCTGCTGCTCAGCCAGGGCGTGCCGATGATCGCGCACGGCGACGAGCTCGGACGCACGCAGTCCGGCAACAACAACGTCTACGCGCAGGACTCCGCGATCAGCTGGATCGACTGGGAGGCCGCCGACGACGACCTCGTCCAGTTCACGGCCGACGTCGTGAAGCTCCGGCACGACCACCCGACGTTCCGCCGCACGCGGTACTTCAACGGGCGTCCGGTCCGCCGCGGGCAGGACGAACCGCTGCCGGACGTCGTGTGGCTCACACCCTCCGGTGACGCGATGGAACCCGAGGACTGGGACTCCGGCTTCGGCAAGAGCGTCGGCATGTACCTGAACGGCAACGGGATCCGCGGGCGCGACTCCCGCGGCGAGCGCGTCACCGACGTCGGGTTCATCACCTACTTCAACGCGCACGACGACACCGTGACGTTCACCCTCCCACCCGAGGAGTACTCACCGGGCTGGACGGTCCGGATCGACACGGCCGAGCCCGGTGCGCGCGACGACGTCCTCGACGCCGGCACCCCGCTCGACGTCCCCGCGCGCTCGATGATCGTGCTGCGCGCCGAGCCGGACCACGAGGTCACGGTGACCCCGGTGGACACCGACGCACGCCGGCCGGCCACGGCGGCACCGCAGGACGCCGTCACGCCGATCAACCCCGCCGGTGCCACGGCTCCCTCCGCCACGAGCGGCGGCCAGCAGTGACCGCGCGTCGGGTCCCCACGTCGACGTACCGGCTGCAGGTCACGCCGGACTTCGACCTGGGCGCCGCACGGGACGTCGTCGACTACGTGCGCGACCTCGGTGCCGACTGGCTCTACCTGTCGCCCGTGCTCCAGGCCGAGCCGGGCTCGCAGCACGGGTACGACGTCGTCGACCACACCCGGGTCGACGCCGAACGCGGCGGGGACGAAGCGCTCCGTGCACTCGCCGAGGCCGCGCACGCCGTCGGGCTCGGTGTCCTCGTCGACGTCGTGCCGAACCACGTCGGTGTGGCCACGCCCGCGTCGAACCCGTGGTGGTGGTCCGTGCTCGAACAGGGCCAGGGCTCCCCCGTCGCGTGGGCGTTCGACGTCGACTGGGACGCCGGCGACGGCAAGCTGCGCGTGCCGGTGCTCGACGACCGGCTGCTCGACGCGGTCGAACTCCGCGACGGCCGACTGTACCTCGGCGACACCGCGTACCCGACCGCACCCGGGACGGTGCACGACGGCGACTCGGTGGCGGACGTCCACGCGCGACAGCACTACGAGTTCGTGCACTGGAAGCGCGCCGACCACGAGCTGAACTACCGACGCTTCTTCGCGGTGAACACGCTCGCGGCGATCCGGGTCGAGGAGCCCGAGGTGTTCGCGGCGTCCCACAGCACGATCGGGGCGTGGTTCCGCGACGGCCTCGTGGACGGGCTCCGCATCGACCACCCCGACGGCCTGTACGACCCCGCCGGGTACCTGCAGGACCTCGCGGCGCTCACCGACGGCGCGTACACGCTCGTCGAGAAGATCCTCGAGCCGGGCGAGGAACTGCCGTCCAGCTGGCCGGTCGACGGCACCACCGGCTACGACGCCCTCGGGGTGCTCGACCGCGTGTTCGTCGACCCGGCGGGCGAGGCGTCCCTGACCGCGGCGTCCGGGGCCGAACCGACCGACTGGCAGCGGCTGACGCACGACACCCGTCGTGGCATCGCGGACGGCATCCTCGGCAGCGAGGTCGAGCGGCTCGCCCGGCTGCTCGGCCCGGGTACCGGCGGCGCCGCGTCCGCACCGCTCCCCCACGAGCGGATCGTCGACGCGGTCGCCGAGGTCGTCGCGTCGTTCGACGTCTACCGGACCTACCTGCCCGAGGGCGCCCACCACCTCATCGCCGCGCTCGAGCGTGCCGCTGTGGCACGGCCGGACCTCGGCGACGTGATCGACCGGATCGCGCCCGCGCTCGTCGACCCGGCGAACGCGGCGGCGATCCGCCTGCAGCAGACGAGCGGCATGGTGATGGCGAAGGGCGTCGAGGACACCGCGTTCTACCGGACGTCCCGCCTGACGTCCCTGAGCGAGGTCGGCGGCGACCCGAGCGTGTTCTCGGTCTCGGTCGACGACTTCCACCAGGCGCAGCGTGACCGCCTCGGCAGCTGGCCGCACACCATGACGACCCTCACCACGCACGACACCAAGCGCAGCGAGGACACCCGTGCGCGGATCGCCGTGCTGGCCGAGCTCGGGCCGGAGTGGGCGAGCACGCTCGCGCGGCTGCAGTCACTCGCGCCGCTCGACGACGCCGTCTTCGCCGACCTGCTCTGGCAGGCGATCGTGGGCGCCCGTCCGGCCAGCCGGGAACGGCTGCACGCCTACGCCGAGAAGGCGTCGCGCGAGGCCGGCGACAGCACCACGTGGACGGCGCCGGACGAGGACTTCGAACGCCGGATGCACGCACTCGTCGACGCCGCGTTCGACGACCCGGCCGTCGTCGCCGTCCTCGACGCCCTCGACGAACGGATCGATGCCGCGGGGTGGTCGAACGGCCTCGGGCAGAAGCTCGTGCAGCTCACCGCACCGGGCGTCCCGGACGTCTACCAGGGCACCGAGTCCTGGGACCGGTCCCTCGTCGACCCGGACAACCGCCGGCCGGTGGACTACACCGAGCGTCGGCACGTCCTGGCCGAGCTCGACGGGCCGGACGACGACGGGCCGGAACAGCTGCCCGCCGTCGGGCGGGACGGCCGGGCGAAGCTCCTCGTGACGAGTCGTGCGCTCCGCGTGCGGCGCGACCACCCGGAGCTCTTCACCCGCTACCTCGCGCTCGAGGCGACCGGCAGCGCGGCGGACCACGTGCTCGCCTTCGACCGCGGGGGTGCGATCACGATCGCGACGCGCCTGCCGATCGGCCTCGAGCGCGTCGGCGGATGGGGGGACACCCTCGTGCACGCCGTGCCGACGGACCGCGTCGACCTGCTCACCGGCCGCCGGGTCCCCGCCGACCGGGGCATCGCCCTCGCCGACCTGCTCACCGACTACCCGGTGGCGTTGCTCGTGCCGGCTCACGTGGCCGAGGCGAACGCCCACGGCACCGCGACGTGCTGTGCGCCAATGCCGGCCATGGCCTCGGGCACGGCTTCCTCGACCAGTCACCCACCGACTGGCGACACGTGATCGACACCAACGTCGTCGGCACGCTCTACCTCGTCCAGCAGGTTCTGAAGCCGATGGTGGCGCGAGGCGAGGGAAAGGTGATGCTCACCGGCTCGATCGCCGGCTTC
>NZ_BACZ01000492.1 GCF_000333375.1 Curtobacterium sp. B18 | reverse complement strand
CGTCCCCAGGTGCGCGAGACCGAACGCGTCGAGCAGCTCGTCGACCCGCTCGTCGACGTCCGGTGCGCCGAGTGCCCGGGGGCCGACGGCGAGTTCCTCGCGGACGGTGCGGGCGACGAACTGGTGCTCGGGGTCCTGGAAGACCGTGCCGATCCGACCGGCCAGCTGCGTGCTCGTCCAGGCGGCGGGCGCGTCGCCGATCCCGTCGGCGAGGGCCGTGCCCGCGCGGAGGGAGCCGGCGGCCGGGCGCAGGAGTCCGGCGAGCGTGAGGCCGAGCGTCGACTTGCCGACACCGTTCGGCCCGGTGACGGCGAGCACGCGTCCGGCCCGGACGTCGAGGTCGATCCCGCTCCCGACCGGCTGCCGCCGACCCCGGGCGGTCGCGAGCCCGCGCGCCGCGAGCAGGACGGCGTCGCCCACGGGTGCGTCCGTGCCGCCGTCCGCTTCCGCCTCGTCGGACGGGCGGGATCCGCTCGGTCCCCCGGTGGCGACCGCGCCCGTTCCGCCCGTTCGCGGCGGCCTGCGGGTGCTCCGACGAGCCGAACCGCGCGCGGGCTCCGATCCCGGCACCCAGACGCCGGCGGCGGTGAGCGCCGGGCCGTGGGCGGCGAGGACATCCACCGGCGCACCGTCGGCGACGACACCGCCGGCCGGTTCGAGCAGCACGAGCCGGTCGACCAGGTCCAGCCAGGTGCCGATCCGGTGTTCGACGACGAGCAGGGTCGCCCCGGTCTCGTCGAGGAGCGCCCGGACGGCGTCGTGGACCTGCACGACCCCGGCAGGGTCGAGGTTCGCGCACGGCTCGTCGAGCACGAGGGCTCCCGGGCGCATGGCGAGCACACCGGCGAGCGCGAGCCGCTGCCGCTGCCCACCGGACAGCATCGTGGTGGACCGGTCGAGCGGCAGGTCGAGGCCGACGACCTCGAGCGCGTGCCGGACGCGCTGCCAGGTCTCGTCGCGCGGGACCCCGGCGTTCTCGCAGCCGAACGCCACGTCGTCGCCGACGCGGGACATCACGGTGTGCGCCTCGGGGTCCTGCATGACGAGGCCGACGCGCCCGCGGACCGCACGGGGTTCGGCACCGTCGACGAGGACCGTTCCCCGGACCGAGGCGGCGGTGTCGTCGGCGGCGTCGGGTTCGTCCGGGAGCACGCCCGCGACGGCCCGCAGGAGCGTCGACTTGCCGGCGCCGGACGGGCCGACGACCGCGACCCGCTCCCCCGGTTCCACCCGGAGGTCGACGCCTCGGACGGCCCAGGCGTCACGTTCCGCGTACCGCCAGCCCCAGTCCTCTAAGGTGATCCGCGCGGCGGTGCTGGTCACGCGACGACGCGCGGACGGCGCCTGGCGTGCTCGCGACCGGCGGCGAAGGACGACAGGACGCCCGTCGCGGCGAGGGCGCGGACGAGGAACCACGAGCCGACGCCCGCGATGAGCGCACCCGAGACGATCGCCGAGACGACGTAGACGACCTTGAACGCGAGGTCGAGCCCGGGGTACCAGAGCACCGTGTCGTTGATGCCCAGGGCGAGGCCGGCCGCGGCCCCGGCGAGCACGACGACCGGCAGACGGTAGACGCGGTACAGGAAGAGGGCGAGCACCAGTTCGGCGCCGAGCCCCTGCACGAGGCCGGCCTCGAGCGTGAGGAACCCCCACTGCGTGCCGAGGAGCGCCTCGACCGAGGCGGCGACCACCTCGGCGTAGAGCGCGGCGCCCGGCTTCCGGACGATGATCGCGACGACGGGGCCGGCGAGCAGCCAGACGCCGCCGAACAGCGCCTGCGTGCCGGGCAGCACGAGCGCCATCACGGCGCTGATCGGCTCGTAGCCGAACTCCCAGAGCTTGAAGACGACACCGATCGCGACGGCGAGCACGCTCGCGACGACGATGTCGACGACGCGCCACCGCAGTGAACGGGTGACGGTGGACGGTACTGCTGACGACGTGCCGATGGGCATCATTCGAGGACTCCTCCCTGCGCCGGCATGACCCGGATCAGGTTCGACGGTCGGAGCGCCACTCGCTCCCTCTCAGCCCGGCGGTCCCGGACTCCCGTGTGTGTCCCACCATCATAAACGCGTGCGCGACCGGGTGACGGATCGCGACCGCACGACGGACAGGAGG
>NZ_BACZ01000493.1 GCF_000333375.1 Curtobacterium sp. B18 | reverse complement strand
CGGGTTCGGTCAGCGCGACTACGACCTATGACAGTTATGCGCGTCTCACCGGCTACACGCGTACCGACGTCGGTACGCTGACCTTCGCCTATA
>NZ_BACZ01000494.1 GCF_000333375.1 Curtobacterium sp. B18 | reverse complement strand
CCGCCAGCGGCTCTCCGTCTCGACCGGGTACGGCGTCGCCGAGCTCCTCGTGCACACGAACGCCGACCTCGTCGGGAAGACCATCAAGGAGTCCGGTCTCTGGGACCGCGACATCACCGTCCTCACGCTGCACCGCGGCTCCGGCGTCATCCCCAACCCCCGGAGCGGCGTCGCGCTCGAACCCGGGGACCGCCTGCTCTGCTTCGGCAAGCTGGAGGAGATGCGATCGATGATCCCGGAGCGTCGGAAGCGTCGCGCGAAGGTCCGGAAACTCCCCAAGGAACCACGCCAGCCCGAGGCGTGAGGCGCATCCGGAGCGCACTGTCCCCCGCCTGTCAGCGCTTCCGGATCGCGTACCCAGGCCAGATGCGGAAGTATGTGTCGGTGACGATCATGACGGAACGGCCGGTCGACCAGGCGACGAGCAGCGACACGGAGCGGCCCGGCAACGCCACGGCCAAGCACGACAACGTCGCGCTGCTCTCCGTCGCGACGACCGTGGCGGAACGCGTGACCACCTCGGCCGACATCGAGGAGAAGCTCCGCGGCGTGCTGCGCCGCCTGCGCCTGCCGATGGGGCTGCTCGAGCGTGTCGCCGGGGTCAAGGAGCGTCGCAACTGGGGTGAGGGGCAGTCCTTCCAGGACGCCGCGATCGACGCCGGGCGCCGTGCCATGGCCGAGGCGGGCATCCGCCCCGAGGACGTCGGCCTGCTCATCAACACGTCGGTGACCCGTCCGCACCTCGAGCCCTCGGTGGCCGTGCGGCTGCACCACGGACTCGGGCTGCCGTCGTCCGCGATCAACTTCGACATCGCGAACGCCTGCCTCGGGTTCGTGAACGCGATGAGCGTCGCCGCGGGCATGATCGACTCCGGCCAGATCAAGTACGCGCTCGTCGTGGACGGCGAGGACGCCGACCAGGTGCAGCTCAACACCATCGAGCGCCTGAACCAGGGCGGCCGCAACCGCAAGGACTTCATGAGCGAGTTCGCCAGCCTGACGCTCGGCTCCGGTGCCGCCGCGGCCGTGCTCGGGCCGGCGGACATGCACCCGGGCGGCCACCGGATCGTCGGCGGCGTCACCCGCGCGGCGACCCAGTGGTACGACCTCTGCGTCGGCAGCGTCAACGGCATGTTCACCGACGCGAAGATGCTCCTCAAGGG
>NZ_BACZ01000495.1 GCF_000333375.1 Curtobacterium sp. B18 | reverse complement strand
GACGGACTGCCGGTCCAGGAGCGCACCGGCCTGCCGTACGCCAGCGAGCACCACGGCACCGACGAGGACGGCAACGACGTCCCGACGATGCACGCGTGCGGCCACGACATCCACGTGACGTGGCTGCTCGGCACCCTCGAACGCCTCGCCGCGACCACCGGCGACTGGCACGGCACGGTCGTCGGCGTCTTCCAGCCCGCGGAAGAGGTCATCTCCGGCACTACGAGTACGAGGACTTCACGGTCGTCGGGTACCACCACCACCCGGCGATCCGGGCCGCGGTCGCCGTCTGATGTCGTCCTCGTGGGCCGAACCCGTCCGGGGTGTCGGCATGGTCTGGGCGCGCGCGACGAACGGCGTCATCGGCGCGGACGGCGGGATGCCGTGGCACGTGCCGGAGGACCTCGCGCACTTCCGACAGGTGACGGGTGACGCCACCGTGGTGATGGGCCGTCGGACGTGGGAGTCGCTGCCGGAACGCTTCCGACCGCTGCCGGGGCGCCGGAACGTCGTGCTGACCCGGGACGCCGCGTGGGCGTCGTCCGAGGCCGCGTCCGGAGCCGAGGTGGTGCACGACCTCGCGACCGCGCTCGACACGGACGAGCCGGTGTGGATCATGGGCGGCGGGCAGGTGTACGCGGCGGGGGTGCCCTTCGCCGACCGCGTGTCCGAGACGGTCATCGACGTCGAGGTCCCGGGCGACACCGTCGCGCCGGAGCTCGACGACGCCTGGGTCCTGGCCGACGAGGGCCCGTGGCGGGAGTCGCGCGCCGACGGGACGCGGTACCGCTTCCTCGAGTGGCGCCGGCGCGCGTAGCGCCGGGTGCCGCGCTCGGCGCGTGCCGCACGGCCGCAGGGTGCGAGCCGGGGCCGCGCCGCGCCTCCCGGCCCCCGCGCTCCGGACCGCACCGTCCACGCGGACGGCAGCCCTCGCGCGCATCCCCGGTACGCTGGTGCCCGTGTCCCCGCGTGAGAATCCCTTCGGCCAGGTCCTCGTCGCCCTCGTGACCCCGTTCACGGCTGACGGCGAGGTCGACTGGCCCGGCGTCGAGCAGCACATCGACGACTGCATCACGGCCGGCGCCGACGGCATCGTCGTCACCGGGACGACCGGCGAGACGTCGACGCTCACCGACCCCGAGAAGCTCCGGCTCGTCGAGGTCGGCAAGTCCGTCGCCGCGGGGCGCGCGAAGATCATCACCGGCGGTGGCTCGAACGAGACCGCGCACGCGATCCACCTGTACAAGCAGAGCGAGCGGGCCGGCGCCGACGGCGTGATGATCGTCACGCCGTACTACAACAAGCCGACCCAGTCCGGCGTGCTCACCCACTTCCGGATGATCGCCGACGCCACCGACCTGCCGGTGATCCTGTACGACATCCCCGGACGCACGGGCATCCCGATCACGTACGAGACGATCGTGCGGGCCTCGCACCACCCGAACATCCTCGCCGTGAAGGACGCCAAGGGCGACTTCGCCGAGGTGTCCCGGGTGCTCAACAACACCGACCTCATGTACTTCTCCGGCGACGACACGAACGTGCTCCCGCACCTGTCGATCGGCGCGACGGGGCTCATCGGCGTGACCGCGAACATCACGAGCACGCCGTACCGCACCATCGTCGACGCCGTGAACCGCGGCGACCTCGCCACCGCGACCGCCGAGCACAAGCGCGTCGAACCCCTCGTCCGTGCGATCATGACCCACGTCCCGGGGACCGTCGCGGCGAAGTACGTGCTGCACGGGCTCGGTCGCATCGGCAGCCCCCGCGTGCGCCTGCCGCTCGTCGGCCCCGAGGACTCCGAGGCGTACGCCATCGAGACCTCGCTCGAGGCCGTCCGGGACATCCCGGGCGCCGACTTCTCCAACTTCCGCCCCGACCGCAACGCAGCGGCCGGCGGTGCTCTACCGAAGGTGCCAGGCACCACCCGCTAGCGAACACCGCGGCACGCTCCCCGTGTGTCGCCCGAATCCGTAGGACCGAATGCCCACACAGATCTCCACACCGCAGCCGCTCGAACCCGGCACCCTCCGCGTCATCCCCGTCGGGGGACTCGGCGAGATCGGTCGCAACATGACCGTCTACGAGTACGAGGGCAAGCTGCTCGTCGTCGACGCCGGTGTGCTCTTCCCCGAGGAGCACCAGCCGGGCGTCGACCTGATCCTGCCGGACTTCTCGCCGATCCGGGACCGTCTCGACGACGTCCTCGGTGTCGTGCTCACGCACGGCCACGAGGACCACATCGGCGCCGTCCCGTACCTGCTGAAGCTCAAGGGCGACATCCCCCTGATCGGCTCCACGCTGACCCTCGCGCTCGTCGAGGCGAAGCTCAAGGAACACCGGATCAAGCCGTACACGCTCGTCGTGGCCGAGGACCAGACCGAGCAGCTCGGCCCGTTCCACCTCGAGTTCGTGGCCGTGAACCACTCCATCCCGGACGCCCTCGCCGTCGCGATCACGACCCCCGCCGGTCGGGTCCTGCACACGGGCGACTTCAAGATGGACCAGCTCCCGCTCGACGACCGCATCACCGACCTGCGTGCCTTCGCGCGGCTCGGCGAACAGGGCGTCGACCTGTTCCTGCCGGACTCCACCAACGCCGACGTGCCCGGGTTCACCGCGCCCGAGCGCGACATCGGACCGGTGCTCGAGAACATCATCACGCGTGCCCGCAAGAAGGTCGTCGTGGCGAGCTTCTCGTCGCACGTCCACCGCGTGCAGCAGGTCCTCGACGCCGCCGCGGCCGCGAACCGCAAGGTCGCGTTCATGGGTCGCTCGATGATCCGCAACATGACCATCGCCGCCGACCTCGGCTACCTCCGGGTTCCCGAGAACGTGCTCATCGACACGAAGAAGGCGAAGAACGTCCCCGACGACCAGATCGTCTACATGTCGACCGGGTCCCAGGGCGAGCCGATGGCCGTGCTGGCCCGCATGGCGAACCTCGAGCACCAGATCGAGATCGGCGAGGGCGACACCGTCATCCTCGCCTCGTCGCTGATCCCGGGCAACGAGAACGCCGTGTACCGCGTGATCGACGGGCTCACCAAGCTCGGCGCGAAGGTCGTGCACAAGGGCAACGCGAAGGTGCACGTCTCCGGGCACGCGTCCGCCGGCGAGCTGCTCTATTGCTACAACATCCTGCGTCCGCGCAACGTCCTGCCCGTGCACGGCGAGCACCGCCACCTGTACGCCAACGCGGACCTCGCGATCCAGACCGGTGTCCCGCCGCGCAACGTCATCCTCGGCCAGGACGGCATCGTCGTCGACCTGAAGGACGGCGTCGCCACGGTCGCCGGACAGCTCGACATCGGGTACGTCTACGTCGACGGGTCCACCGTCGGCGAGATCACCGACGCCGACCTCAAGGACCGTCGGGTCCTGGCGGAGGAGGGCTTCATCTCGATCTTCGCCGCGGTGGACTTCACCACCGGCCAGTGTGTCGTCGGCCCGGAGATCCAGTCGCGCGGCTTCGCCGAGGACGACTCGGTCTTCGACGACGTCCGTCCGCAGATCGCGAAGGCCCTGGCCGAGGCGGCCGCGAACGGCACGCGCGACGGGCATGCCTTCGGGCAGGTCGTCCGCCGGACCGTGGGCCGCTGGGTGAACACGAAGCACCGTCGGCGGCCGATGATCGTTCCGGTGGTCATCGAGGCGTGACGCGCCGCGGCCGACGCGCACGTCGCGTCGGCCGCGTCCGAGACCGTCCAGGAGGCGCGGTGCACGTTCCGTCGGGAACGCGCGCCGCGCCTCCTGGCACGTCCGGCGGAGTCTGCAACCCGCGTGCGCGCGCCGGGGACCGCATCCGCGGCGGGGCTTCCTCGGAATGTCCTGCGTGGGGCTTAGGGTTCTGCCCATGGCCGGAGGCACCAAGTCGACCACGCGCTCACGCGCGTCCTCGTCGTCCCGTGGGAGCGGGACGCGCGGGACGTCGCGCACCCAGGCCACGACGAAGAAGCTCCCACCGGCGGCCCCCGGTCCGGTCTTCCGCGAGCAGAACCCCCTGGTGACGTTCTGGCTCGCGATGGCGCACGGCGTCGGCGCGGTCTTCCGGCTGCTCGGCACCGAGACCCTCGAGAAGGACCAGCGACGCGACGGCTTCCCGTTCCTGCTGTTCGTGCTCGCGGTGGCCGGCGCCGTGGTCGAGTGGCTCAACCCGACGAACGCGGTCTCGGTCGCGCTCGACGCCTACACGTTCGGCGGCCTGTTCGGACGACTCGCGTTCGCGCTGCCCGTGATCATGGTCGTCTTCGCCGGCTGGCTCTTCCGGCACCCGGCCTCCGTGCACGACAACACCCGGATCGGGATCGGCCTCGGGCTGCTGCTCGTCTCGATCGCGGCGCTCTGCCACGTGTTCGGCGGCCAGCCGCGCGCCTCGGACGGCATGCCCGCGCTGGCGACGGCCGGCGGCGTGATCGGCTGGGTCGTCATCGCCTGGTTGGTCGCGGTCGCCACCGAGTGGGTGGCGGTGCCGGTCGCCGTGCTGCTCCTCGTGCTCTCGCTCTTCATCATCACCAAGACGCCGCCGAACAAGATCGGCCGACGCCTGCACGAGCTCTACGCGTACCTGTTCGGCGCGCCGGCCCCGGCGACCGAGACGGACGAACCCGTCGCCGAGACGCCCGCGACGCGGACGAAGCCGACGAAGAAGCGGGGCGCGAAGGGCGACACCGACTTCCAGCTCTTCGACGACCTCGGCTTCGACGACGAGCGCGCGGCGGCCGAGGCAGACGCCGACGGCGGCACCGTGCCGTGGTGGCGCCGCAACAAGTCCGGCCGCGAAGAGGACCCCGCGTACGACAGCCCCGTGATTAGCGGCGCGACGTCGACCGTGCCCCCGGCGGCCGCCCCCGCCGCGGGTTCCGATGCCGGTGCCGCGGCCGGCCTGGTCGACCACACACCGGCCGAGCCGGGCTCGGTCAACCTCAACGACTCGGTCGAGCAAGACCTCGAGATCGCCGAGCAGGCGCTCCGCGACTTCGGGACCCCGGTGCCGGAGCGTCCCGCCGCGGCCGAGGTCGTCCGTCCGGACGCCGCGGTGTCGCCGGTGGTGTCCCCGTCGCTCCCGGTCGAGGAACCCCAGCTCGACGCCACGGACGATGCGGACGGCCTGCCCCCGGTCGCCGGCCCCGACGAGGACCCCGCCGCCCCGTACCGGCTGCCCGCCGCGACGACGCTGAGCTCCGGTACACCGTCCGTCGCCCGCAGCCAGGCCAACGACGACATCGTCGCCGCGATCACGAGCGTCCTCACCGAGTTCAAGGTGGACGCGAAGGTCACCGGCTTCTCGCGCGGCCCGACCGTCACCCGGTACGAGATCGAGCTCGGACCCGGCGTGAAGGTGGAGCGGGTCACCGCGCTGTCGAAGAACCTGTCGTACGCGGTCGCCTCGAACGAGGTCCGCATCCTCTCGCCGATCCCGGGCAAGAGCGCGATCGGTGTCGAGATCCCGAACACCGACCGCGAGACGGTGTCCCTCGGCGACGTGCTGCGGTCGAACGCGGCACGGAAGTCCAAGCACCCGATGACCATCGGCGTCGGCAAGGACGTCGAGGGTGGCTTCGTCGTGGCGAACCTCGCGAAGATGCCGCACCTGCTCGTCGCCGGCTCCACGGGGTCCGGCAAGTCGGTGTTCATCAACTCGATGATCACCTCGCTGCTCATGCGCGCGAAGCCGTCCGAGGTCCGCATGGTCCTCGTCGACCCGAAGCGCGTCGAGCTCTCGATCTACGCCGGCGTCCCGCACCTCATCACGCCCATCATCACGAACCCCAAGAAGGCTGCCGAGGCGCTGCAGTGGGTCGTGAAGGAGATGGACATGCGGTACGACGACCTGGCGTCGTTCGGGTTCCGGCACGTCGACGACTTCAACAAGGCGATCGCCAACAACGAGATCATCCTGCCCGCGGGCAGCGAGCGGAAGCTCAAGCCGTACCCGTACCTGCTCGTCGTCGTCGACGAGCTCGCGGACCTGATGCTCGTCGCGCCCCGTGACGTCGAGGAGTCGATCGTCCGCATCACCCAGCTCGCCCGAGCCGCCGGCATCCACCTGGTGCTCGCGACGCAGCGCCCGTCGGTCGACGTCATCACCGGACTGATCAAGGCCAACGTGCCGTCGCGCATCGCGTTCGCGGTGACGAGCGTCACCGACTCCCGGGTCATCCTCGACCAGCCGGGCGCCGACAAGCTCATCGGCCAGGGCGACGCGCTCTTCCTGCCGATGGGGTCCTCGAAGTCCCTGCGCGTGCAAGGCGCCTGGGTGCAGGAGAGCGAGGTCGCCGAGGTCGTCCAGCACGTCACCCGGCAGGCCCGCCCGGAGTACCGGCAGGACGTCCAGGCCGTGGTCGAGCGCAAGGAGATCGACGCGGACATCGGCGACGACCTCGAGCTGCTGCTCGCGGCCGTCGAGCAGGTCGTGTCGACGCAGTTCGGGTCGACCTCGATGCTGCAGCGGAAGCTCCGAGTCGGGTTCGCCAAGGCCGGACGACTCATGGACCTCATGGAGTCCCGCGACATCGTCGGGCCCTCCGAGGGCTCCAAGGCACGCGACGTCCTCGTGACGACCGACCAGCTGCCGGCCGTGCTCGCGAAGCTCCGGGGCGAGGAGCCCCCAGCGGGTGCCGCTGCGGTCGCCCCTGTCCCCGCCCCCGCCGGCGGTCCCACCGGCACTCCGGCCGCAGCGGTCCCGACGTCGCCGTCCGCGCCGACCGGCGACACCGACCGGTACGGTTCCGATCCGGTGGCGGACATGACCCGCGGGTACGATGAGGTCGACGACGAGCCCGATGAGGACGCGTGGGGACTGACGGGCAGGGAGTGAGTGCGATGACCGCCTCGGACAGCACGGAGACCACGCACGGCGCACGCTTCCCGTGGCGCGGCCGGCTCCTGCGCAAGGGCCCCGGCCCGGCGTCGACGGGCAACGTCGCGAACATCATCACGGTCGTGCGCATCCTGATGGCGCCGCTGTTCTTCGTGCTGCTGTTGACGGATGCCGGTGCCGACGGGTCGCTGCGCATCTGGGCGGCCGTCGTCTTCGTCGTGGCGATCGTGACGGACAGCGCCGACGGGATCATCGCCCGGCGGCAGAACCTCGTCACCGACTTCGGGAAGCTCGTCGACCCGATCGCCGACAAGGTCCTCATCGGCGGGGCGCTCGTCGCCCTGTCGATCCTCGGCGAGCTGCCCTGGTACGTGACCGTGCTGATCATGGTGCGTGAGATCGGCATCACGGTGTTCCGCTTCGCGGTCCTCTCCGACCGGGTGATCCCGGCGAGCCGTGGCGGCAAGATCAAGACCGTCCTGCAGGCCGTCGCGCTGACCGCCGCGCTCTTCCCGTGGTGGAACCTCGTCGGGGACTGGGCGCACTGGGTGAACGGCATCCTGATGACCGCGGCGCTCCTGGCGACCGTCCTGAGCGGGATCGACTACCTGTACCAGGCGTGGAAGCACAACCGGACCACGGCGTGACCCCGGCCGACGACCGGGCCGACGTCGCCGCGGTCGCCCGCGACCTCGTCGCCCGGCTGACGGACGCGGGGGAGACCGTCGCGGTGGCCGAGTCGCTCACCGGCGGCCTCGTCGTGTCGACGTTGGTGGCGGTCCCCGGAGCCAGCGCGGTGGTCCGCGGCGGGGTGGTGGCCTACGCGACGCCCGTGAAGCACACCGTGCTCGGTGTCTCCGAGGCGCTGCTCGCGTCGAACGGCGCCGTCGACCCCGAGGTCGCGCGGCAGATGGCATCCGGTGTCCGGCAGGCTCTGGCGGTCGACGGCGATCCCACGACCTGGGGGATCAGCACGACCGGTGTCGCCGGGCCGGACCCGCAGGACGGTCAGCCCGTGGGCACCGTGTTCGTCGGCATCGCGGACGCGGACGGCGCCGTGTCCTTCGAGCTGCACCTCGACGGCGACCGCGATGCAATCCGACGGGCGACCGTCTCCGAACTCCTGGCACGGATGTCGTCCACGATCCGGGGCCGGGAATAGGTCCCGTTTCCACTGGGTTACATCTCACGCAATCTCCAGCAGTAGAGCAGCCAGCGTGGTTAGCATGCTGCAACCGGCAACGCTACTGTTGCTGAACCCGAACTCGGCCACCCGGACCGAGCGGGCGCGGAGACGACAGAGAGGAGGAGTTCTCATGGTTCTCGTTCGTCAGGAAATCGGCGACGTTCTGCGGGACTTCCGCTTGCAGAAGGGCCGGACCCTCCGTCAGGTCGCGTCCAAGGCCAGCGTGGCTCTCGGGTACCTCAGCGAGGTCGAGCGCGGGCAGAAGGAAGCCAGCTCGGAGATCCTCGCGTCCGTCGCGGACGCGCTGGACACCCCGATCTCGACCATCATGCGTGAGGTCGGCGACCGTCTCGCGGTCATCGAGGGACTCACCCCGGTCCCCGACACGCTCCCGGACGACCTCGTCGCCGAGTTCGACAACGACCTCGCGGTGCGCTGACGCCACCGCTTCGAAGAACGCCCCCGTCGGTCCGCCGGCGGGGGCGTTCGTCGTTCGCGGGGTGACGCCGTGGCTACGCTGGAACGATGCGTGTGAGTGAGTTCTGGCGGGCCGTCGACCAGGTGTTCGGCGATGCGTACGGTGCCGTCGTCAGCCGTGACGTCGTGCTCGAGGAGCTCGGTGGACGATCGGCGGCCGAGGCACTCGACGCAGGGATCGATGCGCGCCGCGTGTGGGAGGCGCTGTGCGAGTCGCAGGACGTCCCGCTCGAGAAGCGGCACGGCAAGGGGTTGGCGGAGCCGAGGGACTGAGGCGGCGCGGGTGCGAGCGAGCGCGCGCGCATCGCTCGCACGGAGTCCGAAACTCTGTTCGGCGTGTTGCTCGAACGGGTGTTCGATCGGTGGTAGCTTCCTCCACAGCGGCGCTGTCCAGTGAGTTCGTCCACAGATCGCGTGGCCGTCGGCAGTGATGTCGGTGGCCCGCCCTAGGTTCGAGTCAACGGGAACAGCCCGAAGCCTTGTCGCTGAAGCACCGGCCCTGCACCATCGGCCGGGGTGGACGCGACAGCCTACAGGCGGCCGACACCGAGCACGAAGGAGCACACCATGCCATCACCCCAGGACCGCGAGAAGGCCCTCGAGACCGCTCTCGCCCAGATCGACCGCCAGTTCGGCAAGGGCACGGTCATGCGCCTCGGCTCGGACGAGCGTGCTCCCGTCGCTACCATCCCGACGGGGTCGGTCGCGCTCGACGTCGCGCTCGGCATCGGCGGACTCCCGCGCGGCCGCATCATCGAGATCTACGGCCCGGAGTCGTCGGGTAAGACGACCCTGACGCTGCACGCGATCGCCAACGCCCAGCGCGCGGGCGGCATCGCAGCCTTCATCGACGCCGAGCACGCGCTCGACCCCGAGTACGCGAAGAAGCTCGGTGTCGACATCGACGCGCTGCTCGTCTCCCAGCCGGACACCGGTGAGCAGGCGCTCGAGATCGCCGACATGCTCGTCCGTTCCGGTTCCATCGACCTCGTCGTCATCGACTCCGTCGCCGCGCTCGTGCCCCGTGCCGAGATCGAGGGCGAGATGGGTGACTCGCACGTCGGTCTGCAGGCCCGACTCATGTCGCAGGCGCTCCGCAAGCTCGCCGGTGGCCTCAACCAGACGCAGACCACGATGATCTTCATCAACCAGCTGCGCGAGAAGATCGGTGTGTTCTTCGGTAGCCCGGAGACCACCGCCGGCGGCAAGGCGCTGAAGTTCTACGCCTCGGTCCGTCTCGACATCCGTCGCATCGAGACGCTCAAGAGCGGCACCGACGCGGTCGGCAACCGCACTCGCGTCAAGGTCGTGAAGAACAAGATGGCCCCGCCCTTCAAGCAGGCCGAGTTCGACATCCTGTACGGCACGGGCATCTCGCGCGAGGGCTCGTTGCTCGACTTCGGTGTCGACCACGGCATCGTCAAGAAGTCGGGTGCCTGGTACACCTACGACGGTGACCAGCTCGGACAGGGCAAGGAGAACTCGCGTTCCTTCCTGATCCAGAACCCCGAGATCGCAGCCGAGATCGAGGGCAAGATCCTCGCGAAGCTCGGTGTCGGCGGTGCGTCGGCCGAAGCGGTCGAGGCGCCCGTCGACTCGATCGCGCCGAAGATCGCGGAGCGCAAGGGCGCGTGACGACCGACCACGACGGTGACGAGGGCCTCGCACCGGTCACCGACCTCTTCGGTGCACGCGGTGCGCGGTCCCGTCGCCCCGCGGCCGGTCCGGCTGCCACGCCGGACACAGCCGCGCACGACCGGGCGAACCGTCATGACACCGGACCCCTTGCCGGCAGGGGCAGCGGCACCGACACCGATGCCGACGCGGACGCGCCGGTCCCGCTGCCGGTCCGGGGCGCCAGGGCGCAGGCCGAATGGCTCTCACCCGTCGTCGGGGACGGCTCTGGTCGGAGTGCCCGCGCTGAGCAGGACGGCTACGACGACCGCACGGCGGACGCCACGACCGCGTCCGTCTTCGCGATCGACGGCGGTGCCGAGCTCGACCCGGCCGATGCGCCCCGTCCGGTCGACGAACAGCGCGCGGATGCCGAACGGCTGAGCATGCGTGCGCTCGGGCGCAAGGGCGTCAGCGAGTCCGAGCTCCGGACGATGCTGACGAAGAACGACCTCGACCCGGACGTCGTCGAGTTCGAGATCCAGCGACTCACCCGTGTCGGTCTCGTGGACGACGTGGCACTCGCGACCGACCTCGTGGACCGTCTGCACGACCGGAAGGGTCTCGGCCGGCAAGGGGTCGTCGCCGAGCTCCGACGGCGCGGGATCGACCAGGCAGCGATCGACGCGGCACTCGAAGCGGCTGCTGACGACGAGGACGACGAGTTCGTCCGCGCGATCGAACTGGCGCAGAAGCGTGCGGGCCAGCTCCGCGGCCTCGACCGGGCCACGGCGGAACGTCGGCTCTCCGGGTTCCTGATGCGCAAGGGCTACAACGGCGGAGTCGTCCGCATCGCGGTCGAGCGTGCGCTCGACGGCGGTGGCCGCCCGCCGGCCGGCCCGCGCGGTTCCGTCCGCTTCGAGTAGCGTCCCGACGGTTTTACACTGGGACGACCATGGCCACCGTCGCAGCGCGCCCCCGCACCTACCAAGTCCGCACCTACGGGTGCCAGATGAACGTGCACGACTCCGAGCGGTTGAGCGGGTCGCTGCAGGCCGCCGGCTACGTCGCGGCCGACGGCGAGCAGGCGGACGTCGTCGTCATCAACACGTGCGCCGTGCGCGAGAACGCCGACAACCGGCTGTACGGCTGCCGAAGTGCGCGGCGGGGCCCGCGTCCGTCGCCACGAAGCCGGCGCGACCGGCGAAGGCGGACATCAGTCGACCTTCGCGAGCTGCCCCGATGCGTGCGAGGTCAGCTCCTTGCCGAGCGCGGCGATGTCCCACGCCCAGAAGAGCTTGCCCTCGACCAGACCGTAGAGCCGGGTCGCCGCGGAGTAGTCCTTGGCGTTCGGCGAGCGCATCACGGCGTCGGTGGCGAGGTCGATCCGGCCCTTGCGGACCCGTCCGACGTAGAGCTCGTTGACGCCGGTGGGGTGGATGATCGCCGCCTCGACGTCGAACCCGTCGGTGGTGTTCCGCAGTGCCTCGACGCTCTCGACGG
>NZ_BACZ01000496.1 GCF_000333375.1 Curtobacterium sp. B18 | reverse complement strand
CGCTCTAATCGTCCTCGTCGGGCAGCGCGCGGTGGCGTTCATCGCGACGGGCATCCCGATCGGCATCGGCATCGGTGTCGCGCTCTTCGTCGTCGCGGCGATCGGCGCACTGCTGCTCGTGCTCGAGTTCCGCTTCGGGCTGCGCATCACGCGGCTCGGCGCCCGGCTGGAGCGCGAGGGCGGGGCCCCGGCCGACGTCGTGCCGGTCCGGCCGTCCGGTCGCCCCTTGCGTGAGGCGGCCGACGAGCTCTTCCCGCAGTACCGGGCCGCCGTCGAGGACGACCCGGCCGACTGGCGCGGCTGGTACCGCCTCGGCGTCGTCTACGACGCCGCCGGTGACCGCAAGCGGGCGCGGGCCGCGATGCGCGAAGCGCTCACCAGGGCACACGTGTCCTGACCGGAGGCGCGGTCGGCGCGTCCCGGGTGCCGCCGGCGCGTCACCGCTGAGCGGGCCGCGCCGGTCCGTCAGCCGGTCGCGTCAGAACGCGGCGTCGACCGCGTCCTCGGCGCGCTGGTACCGGAACGCGTACCCGGACTCCAGCAGCTTCGTCGGCACCATCTGCTGGTTCGACAGGAGCATCTCGTCGGCGGCCTGCTGCAGCAGGAGCCGGAGCGCGAACTCGGGGATCCGGAACAGGTAGGGCCGGTGCAGGTCCTCGGCGACGCGCTTGGTGATGCGGTCGGACACGGCGGCCTCGGGGCCGGCGAGGTTCACGGGCCCGACGACGTCGGCCGCTTCCGGGCTCGTCGCCAGGTGCACGATCGCGCCGACCTCGTCCTCGAGCGCGATCCACGGCCAGTACTGTCCGCCGGTGCCGAGCCGACCGCCCATGCCGGCCTTCGTGAGCGGGACGAGGGGGGCGAGCGCGCCGCCGCCCTTGCCGACCACGATGCCGGTACGGAGCGTCACCACGCGGACCGCGTCCGGTGCGGCGTTCGCCGCGGCCTCCCAGGCGGTGCAGACCTCGGCGAGGAAGCCCGTGCCGGCGGCTGCGTCGTCGGCGAGCACGTCGGCGGGGCGGTCGCCGTACACGCCGGAGGCCGACCCGGACAGGAACAGGGCCGGCGGGTTCGTCGCGCGGCGCATCGCCTCGACCAGCGTGTCGGTGGCGGAGACCCGCGAGCGGAGGATCTCCTGCTTGTACGACTCGGTCCAGGGGAGCTTGCCGATGTTCGCCCCGGCGAGGTTGATCACGACGTCGGCCCCGTCGAGGATCGCGGGATCGAGCTTCCGGGAGCCGGGGGACCAGCGGAACTCGCTCGCGGTGCGCGGTTCGCGTCGCACCAGCGTGGTGACGTGGTGGCCCGCCTCGCGCAGGGCGTGGACGAGGGGCGTGC
>NZ_BACZ01000497.1 GCF_000333375.1 Curtobacterium sp. B18 | reverse complement strand
CTGTACCGCCGCGCAGTGGAGATCGCGCTGCAGGCACGCTCTGGAGACTCGGCCCTGGCAGCAGTACGCACCTGGAAAAACGCCCAGCCCCAGTCGCGCGACGCCAATCGCTTCCTGCTGCAGATCCTGGTGGCCCTCAACCGCACCGGCGACACGGCAGAGCCGCTGCGCCAGGAATTGGCGTACACGGCTG
>NZ_BACZ01000498.1 GCF_000333375.1 Curtobacterium sp. B18 | reverse complement strand
GCCCGGAGTCGAGCAGCTCGCGGATCGAGTCGAGGTCACTCGTCTGGCGCGAGATGATCCGGCCGGACGTGTAGGTCTCGTGGAACTCGAGCGAGAGCCGCTGCGTGTGCAGGAACACCCGCTTCCGCAGGTCGAACAGGATCGCCTGGCTGATCCGGGCCGCGAGCACCGTGTACCACGCGGTCAGGACAGCGCCGAGGACGGCCACGACGATGTACGTCGCGACGACGCCGAACGCCGGCACCCAGTCGTTCCGGTCGAGGACGGCCGGCAGGGCGTTGTCGATGCCCCACGCGATGAGCGCCGGACCCGCGACGGTGCCCGCGGTCGAGACCACGACCACGACGCCGAGCAGGACGAGCCGGGCCTTGAGGGGCGCGGCGAGGGACCCGAGCAGTGCGAGGGAGCGGCGCCGCAGGCGCTTGCTCTCCGCCTTGGTGAAGTCGTCACGTTCCTCGCCACGCACACCGAGCGTGGTGATCGACGCGGTGACGGGCTGCTGCGCGTCGTCGACATCGGGTGCGTCGGTCGACTGCGCCGACGTCTGGGCTGGCAGTTGCTGTTCCTGCTGGCTCATGCCATCGCCCCCTCTCGTGCGGTGGCGTCGTCCTCGTCGAGCGACGAGATGACGTAGCGGTAGTGGTCGTTGGTGGCCATCAGCTCCGAGTGGGTGCCGACGGCGGTGACGATGCCGTTCTCCATGAGCGCCACCCGGTCGGCGAGCGTCACGGTCGACGGGCGGTGCGCCACGATGAGCGACGTGGTCTCGGCGAGGACGCGGCGGAGGCCGGCCTCGACCCGAGCCTCGGTGTCGACGTCGAGCGCGGACAGCGGGTCGTCCAGGACGAGCACCGACGGCCGCGCCGCGATCGCGCGGGCGAGCGCCAGGCGCTGCCGCTGCCCACCGGAGAGGGACAGGCCCTCCTCGCCGACACGGGG
>NZ_BACZ01000499.1 GCF_000333375.1 Curtobacterium sp. B18 | reverse complement strand
GGGCAACCCTTCGTCGAGGACCGACCAGTCGAACAGCCCGGGGCCGAGGTGCACCTTCGCCCAGTCGACCCAGTAGTGGAGCGAGCTCGCGCCGAGCTCCCGAACGGTGTCGAGATCGGTCCGTCACGCGAGGTCGTGCCCGGTGAGGACGTGCTCGTCGAGCGGTGCCATCCCGAAGCGGGCCGGCGTGTACACGCACGTGTCCTCGATGCCGAGCGCCCAGGTGAACGATCCCGGAGCGAACGGCGTCCCGGAGGCTCCGGCCGCTGCCCCGGTCACTTCAGCCCCGATGTCGCCACGCCCGCGACGAAGTACTTCTGCGCGAAGAAGAACCCGAGGGCGATCGTGACGAGGGAGATCATGGCCCCGGCGAGCAGCACCGCGTGGTCGGTGACGTGCGCCCCTCCGAACAGGGTCAGGCCGGCCGGCAGCGTGAGCATGTCGTTCGAGGTGCTCACGACGAGCGGCCAGAGCAGGTCGTTCCAGAGCGCCATGCCGTTGAGCACGGCCACCGTCGCGATCGCCGGCTTCGCCAGGGGCAGGATCACCTGCCAGTAGATCCGCCAGTGGCCGGCCCCGTCGATCCGCGCCGCCTCGTCGAGCTCCGGCGGGATGTCGATGAAGAACTGCCGGAACAGGAAGATCCCGAACGCGCTCGTGGCCCGGGGGATGATGAGGCCCTGGTAGGTGTTCAGCCACCCGAGGTGGAACAGCTCGACGAACACCGGGATGAGCGTCACCTGGAACGGCACCATGAGCGTCGCGATGACGAGCACGAATGCGACGTTCCGCCCGACGAACCGCATCCGGGCGAGCGCGTAGGCGCACATCGAGTCGAACAGGAGCGTCAGCACGGTCGTCACGACGGTGAACACGAACGAGTTGAGCAGGAGCCGGAGGAACGGGAGCTGCTGCCACACCCCCTCGTAGCCGTGCAGCGTGATGCTCGTCGGGAAGAGCGAGGCGGGGTGGCCGAACAGATCGGCCTCGGACCGGAACGACCCGCTCACCATCCAGATGAACGGCACGAGCGCGAACACGAGTCCGATCCCGAGGTACACCCACTTGAGCACGGAGCCGGTGACGACGAGGCCACTCCAGCGGCCGTGTCGCCGCCGTCGGTGTTCGGTGGTGGGCCGGGAGGCACGGGGCGGCTCCGTCACGGACGGTCGCCGCGTCAACGCGTCAGTCGACATCGTCGTAGCGGAAGAGTCGGAGCTGCAGGAGCGAGATGAGCATGACGATCACGAAGAGGACCCAGGAGATCGCCGACGCGTACCCGGTCTGGTAGTTCACGAACCCGTCCCGGTAGAGCAGGTTCACGAGGGAGTCGGTGGCGAACACGGGGCCACCGCCGGTCATCACGTAGACGAGGTCGAACACCTGGAACGACTGGATCGTGAGGATCATCGACGTGAAGAGGAGGGTGGGGCGGATGCTCGGCAGGGTGATCCGCCAGACGGTCTGCCAGCGGTTCGCGCCGTCGAGCTCGGCGGCCTCGTAGCGCTCGGCCGGGACGCCCTTCAGCCCCGCGATGAAGAGGATCATCGCGAAGCCGATGCTCTTCCACACGGCCACGAAGATCACGGTCGGCAGCGCGAGCGAGGTGGACTGCAGCCAGGCGACGCTCGGCAGACCGACTAGCGCGGTGAGCCCGCCGACGAGGCCGATGTCCGGGTCGAGGAGGAACTTCCAGACCAGACCGATCGTGACGAGGGAGACGATCGTCGGGAAGAAGAACACCGAGCGGACGATCCGGTTCAGCAGGGTGTCCCGCTGCAGGAGCAGCGCCGCGACGAAGCCGAGCACCACCAGCAGCACGACGGACACGACCGTGTACTCGAGCGTGACCCGCAGCGCGTTCCAGAACTGGGGGTCGTGCGCCAGCTGGACGTAGTTCCCGAACCCGACGAACTGCTGCGAGACGGCGCCGACCGTCCAGTCGAAGAACGAGTAGTACAGCGAGCGCAGGATCGGGAAGAGGACGAAGACGCCGAGGATGAGCAGCGACGGGGCCATGAAGAGCCACGCCGGCTGGAAGCGGCGCGCTCGGCGACGGCCGGGGCGTGCCTCCTGGCCGTCGGGGGCGGCGGCCCCGTCACGCGTGCTGCGTGGCGGGGCCGCACCGACGAGTCGGTCGGTCACTTGCTGCAACCGGTCAGGCCGTCGATGGTCTGCGCGGCTTCCTTCGTCGCTTCGACGACGGAGGTGCCACGGGTGATCTTGCCGATCATCGGGACGTACGCATCGGAGTCCACCTTGGTGGCGTTCGTGACGTGCGGCAGGTACAGACGGGAGTCGGGGACCTGGCTGGCGAACACCGAGACGGTGGCGTCGGCCTTCAGGTCAGCGTCGTCGGAGAGGTCGGTGCGGAGCGGCGGGAAGCCGGTCTGCAGCGAGAACTTCTGCTGCGCCGTCTTCGAGGTCCAGTAGGCGAGGAACTCCTGGGCCTGCGTCGGGTACTTGGTCTTCGCCGAGATCGACAGCGGCGCGATCGAGCCGAGGGTCGTCGACTTGCCGTCGACGCCGACCGGCACCTTCACGATGCCGAGGTCGATGCCCGCCGACTTGTACCCGGGTGCTGCCCACGGCCCGTTGATCTCCATGGCGGCCTTGCCGGCGGAGAACAGCGAGTCGGCTTCGGCACCGGTGAGGCCGACCGGGCTGACCTTGTCCTTCGCGACGAGGTCACCCCACGTCGAGAGCCCCTGGCGCGAGGCGCTCGTCTGGACGGCACTGCAGCCCTTGCTCGTGACGATGTCGCCGCCCTCGAGCCACTGGAGCACCGGCCACATCTGGATGGTCTGGTTGTCGGCGAGCGCTATGCCGTACTTGCCACCGGTCGTCAGCTGCTTCGCGTCGGCGGCCATCTCCTGCACGGTCGTCGGCGGGTTCGCGATGCCGGCTGCCTCGAAGAGCTTCTTGTTGTAGTACAGGCTCAGCGTCGCGAAGTTCGCGGGGACCCCGTAGAGCTTGCCGTCGTAGGTGAACTCCTGCACGGTGCCGGGTGCGAACTCCGATGTGTTGATCTTGCCGTCACCGCTGCCCGTCATCGTGATCGGCAGCACCGAGTTCGTCTTCACGTACTGCGCGACGGCGTTCGGGTCGCTCGACACCGCGGCCACGTCCGGGCCCTGGCCGGTCAGCCAGGCCGAGGGCAGCTTCTGCTGGATGGTGTCCCACGGCTGCACGGTCATGTCGACCGTGATGTTCGGGTGCGACTTCTCGAAGTCCTTGACGATCGTGGCGTACCCGGGCCGGTCGCCGCCGGTGAAGCCGGTCCAGACCTTCAGGGTGACGGGGCCGTTGCTCGTCGCCGCGCCGCCGGCGGAACAGCCGGTGAGGACGAGGGCGAGGGCGGCGGCGCCGGAGACGACCGCGAGGGTCGTGCGTGCGTGCTTCATCGTGAACGCTCCTTTGCGTTGCAGGGGGTGCGCAGGTCGGTGTTCGGTGTCGATCGGTGCGCGGGAGGAAGGGGGACGGGGGAAGAACTCGGTCAGGTCGCGAGGCGCTCGGTGTCGTCGTCGCAGCCGCACGACCCGCGGAGGACGACCTCGACCGGCAACTCGGTGTGCCGTTCGGCGTCGTCGGCGGAGGTCCGGCGCGCGTCGACGAGGTCGAAGAGCCGCTCGGTGGCGATCCGGCCCATCTCCTCTGCCGGGACGCGGACCGTCGTGATCCCCGGAGTCGTGACGCGGGCGAGCCCGAAGTCGTCGAAGCCGACGACGGAGACGTCCTCGGGCACCCGGACGCCGGCTCGACGGAGGACCCGGAGACCCCCGACCGCCATGTCGTCGTTCGCGAAGACGATGCCGTCGGGCAGCTCCTCCGGCGCGCCGGCGAGCATCCGGTCGACCGCAGCGGCACCGGATGCCTCGGAGAGGTCCCCCTCGATGACGGACACCTCGGCGAGTCCGTGTGTGTTCGCCGCGCGGAGGAACCCCTCGCGGCGGTCCAGTCCGGTCTGGTGGTCGAGGGTGCCGGTGACGTGGAGCAGCCGGCGGCGCCCGTGGACGGTGACCAGGTGGTCGACGAGCTGCTCGGTCGCCGCGACGTCGTCGATCCCGACCGACACCGCGCGGGCGAGGTGCGGGTAGTTGCCGATCAGGACGACCGGCAGGCCGCTGGCGACCAGGGCCTGCACGTGGTCGTCGTCGATCGCGGCACTCGTGACGATCGCGCCGTCGGCGGTCCGGGAGCGCATCACCCGCTCGTACGCGACGCCTCCGGAGGTCGTGTCGGCGTTCGTCGAGACGATGACCTGCGCGTCGTGCGCGTTCGCCGCGGTCGACATCCCGGTGAGGACGTGCATGAAGTAGAGGTGACCGAACACGTGGGTCGAGGAGTTCGGGACGATGAGGGCGACGGCGTCGGCGCGCTGGCTGCGGAGCGCACGCCCGGCCGAGCTCGGGACGTAGCCCAGTTCGTCGGCCGCCTGTCGCACCGCCGCGCGGGTGCGCTCACTGATGCGCTCGTGGCCGGCGAGGGCCATGCTCGCAGCTGCCGAGGTGACGCCGACCTTGGCGGCGACGTCCTTCAGGGTCACGGACTTCGGCACGGCGCCTCCCTGGGATGCTTTATCGATTAACTGCCCTCATCATGCACCCGCTTAATCGATGAAGCAAGGACTGTCCGGAAAGTACTGTGGGCCGGCTCCGCCGTCCCGGGCGGGAGGCACGTGGCGGGCCCGCACCGCGCCTCCCGACCGGATCGGGTCGCGCCGGCGACCCTCGACCGCGCCGGGCTGCCCGCTCGCGTCGATCGGGTACAACGGCACTCGGCTCGCACGCCGACGCCGCGCGCAGGATGGCGCGGTGTTCATCCCCACGCGAGCCGCCGGCCTCGACGCACTCCACGAGTTCGTCCCGCGAGCCGGCGCGGACTACCGACGCGACCGCAACCACGATCTCGGACCGGCGCGGACGAACGTGTCCGGACTCTCTCCGTACATCCGGCACCGGCTGGTGCCCGAGCAGGAGGTCGTCGACGCCGTCCTCGACCGACACAGCCTGCACGCCGCCGAGAAGTTCGTGCAGGAGGTGTTCTGGCGGACCTACTGGAAGGGGTGGCTCGAGCAGCGTCCCGAGGTGTGGCGCCGGTACCGGACCGACGTGCGGGATCTGCTCGGCGGCGACCTGCCGGACGGCTACGAGGACGCGGTCGCGGGTCGGACGGGGATCGACGCGATGGACGCCTGGGTGCGGGAGCTCGTCGACACCGGGTACCTGCACAACCACGTCCGGATGTGGTTCGCGAGCATCTGGGTGTTCACGCTCGGGCTGCCGTGGCAGCTCGGCGCCGACTTCTTCCTCCGGCACCTCCTCGACGGGGACGCGGCGTCGAACACGCTCTCGTGGCGGTGGGTCGCCGGGCTGCAGACGCGTGGGAAGACCTACCTCGCGACGGCGGACAACATCGCGCGGTACACGGACGGACGGTTCTCGCCGACGGGGCTCGCCACGCGTGCCGTCGCGCTCGACGAGGACCCCTTCCCGCCGGCGGCGCCGATCCCGGACGACGACGACCCGGCCGCGATCGGTCCGCGCTCGGGTCTGCTGCTGCACGACGAGGACCTCGAGCCGGTCTCGTTGCTCGCTCCGCTCGGGGGCGCGGTCCCGGCACTCGCCGCGACCGCGGTCGTCGGGGCCGCCGCTGCCCGGTCGCCCGCGGGGGCGTCGACGCTCGTCGAGGAGTTCACGGCCGGTGCCCTCGACGACGCGGCGTCGCGGGCGCTCGACGCCGACGGGCGAGCGGCCGAGGTGCTCGACCCGTCCGACGTGGCCGCTGTCGTCGACTGGGCGACCTCGGAGCGGCTCGACACCGTCGTGGTGCCGTACGCCCCCGTGGGGCCGGCGCAGGAGCGCTTGGATGCCCTGCGGTCGGCACTCGCCGAGACGGACACGGGGCTGGTGACCGTGCGGCGTCCGTGGGACAGCCGAGCGTGGCCGTTCGCGTCGCGCGGCTTCTTCCCGTTCAAGGAGCGCATCCCGGGGCTCGTGCGCGGGCGGTAGCCGACGGGTCCGGCGGTGGCTACGGCAGCATCTGCTGGAAGGTCACGACGGCACGGCCGATCCCGACGACGAAGCCGAGCACGGTGACGGCGATGGCCACCCAGAGCGGCCACATCCCTCGCCCTGGTGCCACCTTGCGGACCACGACGTACCGGCCGATGACGTAGACGACCGGCGACAGGAACGCCCACGGCCACGGGAACGGGCGGACCACACCGCGTCGGCGGAGCACGCGGTGGTCGAGGAACGCGAGCACGACGTTCGCGGCGTACAGGAGCACGCTGAACCCCTGCAGCGCGAAGTACCCGGCCGTGTAGATCGATCGCGGGTCGACCGTCCGGACGCCCGGTCCGACGACCTCGTACCGGATATGCGGCTGGTACAGGAACGAGATCGGCAGCGCGAGGAGCGGGAGCAGCGCGAGGACCCAGACGAAGACGGTGTCGGTCGGCACGCGGTCGGCGAGGCGCGGGCGCGGCATCTGTGCCCGCGGCGGGCCGACCTGCGCGGTCCACCCGGTGCCGTCCCACCACCGACTGCCGTGCTCCCCCGAGGGGTCGGGGTACCAGCCAGGGGGCGTCGTGGACATCGGTGCTCCTCGAGGGTCGTCGGGAGCGGACCGCCCCCGCGTCCGACCGTAGGGCAGCACGGCGCGGTCTGCTCCGATCCGGAGCTGACGAACCGTTCAGGAACGGTGTCACGCCCCCGACGGTGCGTGCCTGCGCTGATGGTCCGCCACCACGACGGACGGGAGGCGCGGTGCCGGTTGGCACCGCGCCTGGCGTCCCTGTGTGGTCGCGACGTCACCCCCAGATGGACCGCAGGGTCCAGGCCGTCAGGTCGTCCACCCGGGCGGCGCCACCCGTGGCGAAGGCGCTGACGCCGGTGCTGGTCGGGTCCGGGAAGACCTGGTCGGTGAGGACGACCTGCCCGTCGTCCGCGAACACCTCGATCGAGGACGCGTCGACCAGGATGCGGAGGTCCAGGCCGCCGCGGGTCAACGGCAGGGGTGCTTCGCTGCGCGAGGGGAAGGCGCTGCTGAACCCGACGTTCCCCGAGTGGGTCCGGTCGATGAAGACCTTCCCCGTCGTCGTGTCGTACCCGACCTGCGTGGACTGTCCGGCGCCGGTCCGCACGGCGAGCCCGAAGGTCTTCGCCGATCCTCGGGTGAGGTGGGCCCGCAGGTCGAGCGTCTCGCCCCGCACGGGGAGCACCGTCGTCGTGTTCGCGACCGGGACGTTCCGCGCCCGGACGGGACGACCGGAGTGCAGCCGGTCGATGCCGTCCACGGGTTGCTCGACGATGCGGACCTTCCCGTCGACGGTCCGCAGTGACAGGGAGCGTGGGAACGTCTCGGCGCCCTGCCACGGTGTGGTGGGCACGTTGGAGGCGTAGGCCCAGTTGTTCATCCACGCGATCGCGATGCGTTGACCGCCCGGGGCGTTCTCCCACGTGTTCTCCGCGTAGAAGTCCGCGCCG
>NZ_BACZ01000500.1 GCF_000333375.1 Curtobacterium sp. B18 | reverse complement strand
AGGACGTCGCAGCGATCTGGAAGCGGATTTCATTCGGGGGCTGCCGGCTGGTTACGGTCTCCGAGGGAGAGATCGGCGAACTCCAGATCGGCTTCACCGGGACGATGTCGGCCCTCTTCCTGAAGAACCTCGGCGACAAGACCCGGCGTGGGCAGGTCGGTTGCGTCGCAGCGGGCCGGATCCCGACGTCGTGCAGGAGACGTTCCTCGCGGCGTGGACGCACCTGGAGTCGATCGTCGACCCGGAGGCGATCGGCGCGTGGTTGGTGACGACCGCGCGGCGACGGAGCTACGACCGGCTGCGTCGGGGCGGGTCGTCGGCGATCCGGTGGGTCGACGAGTCGACGCCGGCGACCGAGGACCACGCCCCGACCGGGGTCGCCGAGCGGTCGTCGCTGGCGGACGCGGCGAGCGCCGTCCTCGCCACGATGCCGGCCGTGCAGCGCCGGTGCTGGGAGCTCCGGCACCTCGACGAGCTGCCGTACCGCGAGGTCGCCGCCGCGGTCGGCCTGCCGGTCTCGACGGTGCGTGGCATGCTCGTGCGAGCCCGGTCGACGCTCGCGCGGGAGCTGGCCGGGTGGCGGTGACGTCGGGGCGTCAGGGTCGATGTGCCGCGGGCGACGACCGCTCGCGTGGTCAGGTGACGACCGTCGCCGTGTCCTGGTCCGTGTGACCGCTCGACGGCTCCCGGGACGACGTCGTCACGGCCTCGGCGCTCGCCCGGAAGGCATCCGCGGCGGCGGTCCGGACCCGGCGGAGGACGCCGTCCGCCCCCTCCTCGAGCCGGACGAGTCCCATCCGCCGCAGGTAGGGCGCGGTGCGATCGCTCGCGGCCCGGCCGACCACGACCTCGGCGGCCAGTTCGAACTCCTCGACGTTCCGCCCCCCGGCGGCGTACGACCAGTCCACGAAGTCGAACAGGGGCCACCACGTGAACCCGCGGACGTCCATCCCGCTCGCCGCCAGGGCGCGGACGGCACCACCGGCGTCACGGACCCAGGCCGAGCGCAGGTCGTCCTCGCCCTCGATCGACGTCTCGGTCACGAGCATCGGCAGTCGGTACCGGTCGGCGAAGCGTCCGAGGGCCTCGGTGAGTCCGTCCACCCAGCGGTCGTGCGTGTGCTGGACCGTTCCGCCCGACCCGGTGACGAGTCGCCGTGGCGTCAGGTCCGGGTAGTAGTTCACGCCGAGCAGGTCGATCGCGACCGCCCCGGTGACGAGCTCCCCCAACGCCGCCTCGGTCGCTCCGTGGGCCAGCAGCCAGTCGTGCGCCGGGTGGCCCGGGACGACGTGCCCGAGGACGAGGTCGGTCGGTACGGTGCCGAGGAGGGTGATCAGCGCCGCTTCCTCCTCGGTCGCTGACTCGCCGTCCCCGGACTCGACGAGGGTGCTGGCCTCGACGTGCACGACCACCGCGCGGGGGTTCGCGGCGCGGACGGCGCGGACGCTCCGCTGGATGCCGTCGGCGATCGCGAGGACCACGGCCGTCCATCCGGCCCACCCTGCAAGGCCCGGTGGCCAGACGCCGCGGAGGCCCGCGAACGACGCGGTGGTGATCGGTTCGTTGAGCGGGGTGACGTGGTCGACCACGCCGGCGTACCGGGCGGCGAAGGCCCCGGCGAACTCGGCGATGACCTCCGGGTAGCGGGGGTCCGCGAACGAGCCGTCGAGCCACGTCGGCGTGCCGTAGTGCACGAGGTCCGCGATGACGGTGACGCCGCCCGAGGCGCGTGGGGCACCGTTCGTCGAGGACCGACAGTCGAACACCCGGGGC
>NZ_BACZ01000501.1 GCF_000333375.1 Curtobacterium sp. B18 | reverse complement strand
GGATCTTCCGGTCGCGATCCCGGCAGCCGCGTCCGGAACTACGACGGGCTCGGCGGGCAGCTCCTCTTCGCGTGGATGCACCAGCACGACGTCCTGCACTGGACGGACACGCAGCTCACCATCGACTGGGAGGCCGTGCCGGACGTCATCATCGCCCTGAGCGACCAGATCAACGAGCTGTACCGGCGCTCGATCGATCGGCCGAAGGCGGCGCACTGGCTCGCCGCCTACGAGATGCTCACCCGGACGCTCACCCCGCACCCGGCCTCGGCGTGGGCGCGCGGACTCCCGACCGAGACGCTCGCCGGGCCACCGAGGGGCTACACCGACGCCGTCCTCGACGACGAGTTCCCGCTGTCGATGTTCTACGAGGCGCTCGACAAGAAGATGGCCGCGGTGATCGAGTCGACCGCGGGCATCACCGGGACGAGCGACGACGCACGGGCCGCCGCCGCGTGAGCGACGGCAGCCTCGACGGCCGCACGGTGCTGGTCGCGGGGGCGACCAGCACCAGCGGCCTCGCCGTGTCACGGGCACTGGTCGCCGCCGGAGCGACGGTGGTGGCCGTGGGCACGAGGGCGGCGGGCCTGGAGGCGCTCCGCACCGCCGTCCCGGGCGTCACCACCCACGCGTGCGACCTGTCGTCGCGTGCCGACGTCGACGCGCTGGTCGCGCGGATCCACCGGGACACCGGGCCGGTCGACGGGCTCGTCCACCTGGTCGGCGGCTGGCGCGGGGGCGGCAGCATCGCCGGGCAGACGGACGCGGACTGGGACTTCTTCGACCGCGGGTTCCGCACCCTCCGCAACACCACCCGAGCGCTGGTCGACGACCTCGTCGCGTCACCGGCCGGGCGACTCGCGTCCGTGTCGTCCACCGCCGTCGACGCCCCCACCGCCGGCGCAGCGAACTACGCGGCCGCCAAGGCGGCGGCGGACGCCTGGGTGCGCGCCGTCGCCCAGGGGTTCCGGAAGGACGCCCCCGACACCGCAGCAGCGGCCGTGTTCGTCGTCCGGAGCCTGGACGGCCTCGAGGACCGCCTCGGCGACGAGGTCGTCCGCCTCTGGGACGTCGATCCGGCCACCGTGAACGGCACCCGACTCCCCCTCGACCCCTCCCTAGGATGAACCAGTGACCCTTCGACTCCACGACCTGGACCTGCGGGGCTTCGCCTCGGACAACTACGCCGGCATCCACCCCGAGATCCTCGACGCGATCGCAGCGGCCAACGACGGCCACCAGATCGCCTACGGCGAGGACGTCTACACCGCCCGCCTCAACGAGGTCGTCGCCGAGCACTTCGGCGCGCAGGCGCAAGCGTTCCCGGTGTTCAACGGCACCGGTGCGAACGTCGTCGGCCTGCAGTCGATGCTCCCACGGTGGGGCGCCGTCGTGTGCACCTCGACCGCGCACATCCACACCGACGAGGCCGGTGCCCCCGAGCGCGTGGGCGGGATCAAGCTGCTGCCGGTCGAGACGCCCGACGGCAAGCTCACCCCCGAGCTCATCGACAAGGAGGCCTGGGGCTGGGGCGACGAGCACCGCGCCCAGCCGCTCGTCGTCTCGATCACCCAGACCACCGAGCTCGGCACCGCCTACACGGTGGACGAGGTCCGCGCGATCGCCGACCACGTCCACCCGCTCGGCATGACGCTGCACATGGACGGCGCCCGCATCTCGAACGCAGCCGCGAGCCTCGGGCTCCCCCTGCGCGACTTCACCACCGACGCCGGCGTCGACGTGCTGAGCTTCGGCGGGACGAAGAACGGGATGCTCTACGGCGAGGCGATCGTCGTCCTGAACCCCGACGCGTCCGAGGGCCTGCACTACCTCCGCAAGCTCAACATGCAGCTCTCGTCGAAGATGCGCTTCGTCTCGGCACAGCTCATCGCCCTGCTCACCGACGACCTGTACCTCCGGTCGGCCGGGCACGCGAACGCCATGGCCCAGCGGCTCCGCGGCGCGCTCGAGGCCGGGATCGCCGACGGCAGCATCCAGGGCGTCGAGTTCAGCCAGGACACCCAGGCGAACGGGGTCTTCGCGACCCTGCCCGCCGGGGTGGCCGACCGCCTCCGCGAGCACTTCCGGTTCTACGACTGGGACGCCAGCCGGAACGAGGTGCGGTGGATGTGCTCGTTCGACACCTCGGAGCAGGACATCGACGCGTTCGTGGCGGCGCTGACGAGGGAGCTCGCCGCCGTCTGACGACCGTACAGCGGACGGGAGGCGCGGGGCGGGGCCGCACCGCGCCTCCCGACCGTCAGCCGGTCACGTGACGGTCCGCACCAACTCGACCAGGCGGAGCGACGGGGCGTCCCGCCCCTGCCCCAGCAGGCGGAATTCGCGGGAGCGACCGCTCGGGCGGAACCCGCGACGCTCGTAGAAGCGACCAGCAGGCACCGCCTGGTCGTACACCTCGAGTCGGAGCCGGTCCCCGTGCTCCGCTGCCCACCCGACCACGTGGTCGAGCAGCGCATCCGCGACACCGTTCGCCCGGCCGCGGGACGACGGCGTGACGTACACGCCGGTGAGCACGGGATCGTTGCCGGATGCGTCGCCGACCTGGCCGCTCATCATGCCGATCCAGCGGCCCGTCGGGTCGACCGCCACCACACTCGTCGTCTCGGTCCCCTCTCCACGTCGCGCGCGGAGCCGCCAGTCGTCCTCGCTCATCGCGAGCGTGTACTCGAGCGTCGCACCGTAGGAGATCGGGTCGTCGGTCGCGTTCTCGATGCGGAGCGACCGCACCTGCTCCCAGTCGCGCTCGGTCGTGGTCCGGATCGAGAACGCAGCCTGCACGACTCCACGGTACGACCCGCGCTCTGGGGTGTCCGTCACGGCCCACCCGACGGGTGCCCCCTTTCGAATCCTCGGCACGCATCCACCCGAGGATCGGAGTCCGTCGTGCCCCTGCACGCCCCCACCACCGTGTCGCCACCGTCCGCGGACCCCACGGCGTTCGCATCCGTCGTGCGGCGGCACACGCCGCTGGTGCGCGCGACCGCGATGCGCCTGCTGCACTGCCGGGCGGACGCCGACGACGTCGTGCAGGAGACGTTCCTCGCGGCGTGGACGCACCTGGAGTCGATCGTCGACCCGGAGGCGATCGGCGCGTGGTTGGTGACGACCGCGCGGCGACGGAGCTACGACCGGCTGCGTCGGGGCGGGTCGTCGGCGATCCGGTGGGTCGACGAGTCGACGCCGGCGACCGAGGACCACGCCCCGACCGGGGTCGCCGAGCGGTCGTCGCTGGCGGACGCGGCGAGCGCCGTCCTCGCCACGATGCCGGCCGTGCAGCGCCGGTGCTGGGAGCTCCGGCACCTCGACGAGCTGCCGACCGCGAGGTCGCCGCCGCGTC